>NZ_NPKW01000148.1:0-122901 GCF_002265885.1 Vibrio sp. 03_296 | reverse complement strand
TTGCAGATGCCAAGCAACATCATGRTCATCGTTATGCTCGCTTCCGAGGTCTAGCCAATGTGCAAATGCAATGTTGGTTGGCAGCGGCAGCCCAAAACATCAAGAAGATAGCGTTGGTGGTGAACTATCTACGAAAAATGGGCTTAAATATGGCAGAAATAAGGCAGATACTTGCTTCTGTATACCCGTGTAATGAATGGAAACTTCTGCGCACGATATAACAAAAAAAAATCACGATCGCGACCTACGGTCGCTTCCAAAAAAGAACCCCACTTAAAAAGCGGGGTTCGTCATCAATCTGAGGCTCCTTTCGGAGCCTTTTTATTATCTTTCCCAGTACGCTTCTTCTAAGCTATCTTCGCGTTCAGGTAAGCCACGAGATAGGCGCGGAGAATGTTGTACCAACACTTCATAACTGGCACGGTTAGCATACTTACACACTTGAGAAAAAGATGAGTACGTCAAAAACTCATACACGTGCTTACTTGAGTTTGGCACGTTTTCTTTGTGATATTTGTTTGCCGCCATATCGTGCAGTACCGCTGAAAGTGCAGCATCACCTGCCCCATTGGTATTTTTAATTTTCTCAGGACCGCCCATATACGGTGAAATATGTGAATAGACTTTAATCGGGTTTTCACAAGATGCTTTTTTCGTTGGGCGACTAAATTCATAACGATTGAATTCAGCAATGCAGCCTGGAAGTAACGGTAGAGATGTTTCACGCTTCGCGCTGTCTTCCGTATAACCGGCCATAAATAGACCTAGCGGACCCGCAGTACAAAGTACCATGTCTGCCCAATCCAATGTTTTATCTGAAGCAGCTAAAGGATCGGATTCCCCAGTCAATGCTTCTGCTTCATCTTCATTCATCGCAACTACCGTCACATTGTCACGAATAAATTCTTGCCAGAAAGTTGGATCATCTTGAATCACAAATTTAGTGCCAAGCGTCAAAACAACAGGTACATCGTATTTTTTTGCGTACTCGATGGCTTTCATCGTCGCATCAGGCATTGGATCACCTTCTTTACAACGAATCAAATAAGCGGTGAGCACCAAAGCTGAGGCTTTTTTAAAGATCTTTTCCGGAATATTATCTGGATGAAGTTGGTTCATTTGACCTTCACTAATCGCAAAAGTACGTTCACCATCTTCGGTAATCAACGCGAAACAACGACCAATCGCCCCATCGACACCTTGCAGATAATTAAGATCCATACGGCTTGATGTGTTACATAAGTAACGGTATCCGTAACTACCAATCTTAATATCTTGACTCATCACGCCCAATAATGTCGAACGATCATCTGCTAGCACTGAGTAATTGTGCAGCGTATTGCCAATCGTACCGCCAGCGTATTCGTTGGTAATCAGATTTTCTTGCTTTAATTGCTGATATAGCGCTTCTGCCGTCACATCATCAATAACCAGTGAGTGCCCTTTACTCAAACCGTATTTTTCAATCATTTCCGACGTCACTCTCGCTTCGATATCCACCAAAGTTTGATCAATACCGATAATATGAGTACGCGTCATTTTCTTGCTTTCCTGCGCCTGACTCACTAATGGGTCACGTGCATGTACGGGAAAATAGTGTTTTGATTTGCGCTGTCCGGGAAATTTCATAGTGTTTGTCTGAGTACGGGGTTAAAAGAAGTGCGGATTCTAACTCGCACTCCCATAGGCGGCAATAAAGGCAATTATAGCAAACGTTTGCTACGTGCTTTTTATTTTGCGAGGTGCTATTCACCTTCCATAAAGCTTAAATCTGGCAGGCAATCCAAGTTTTCGCTGTAACGTTTTAGATTGAACTCGCCGTCATTTTTCATCACGTCGAAAATCTCAATTGACATTGCACACGCCATCATCGCCACCGCATCTTCACGAGGCGTGCCTGTCATCATTAGGCGCATCAACGTTTCTTTGACCTTGATTGGATTTCCATCTTCAAGTTGATTTTCAATGATCTCGATAAGATCCGCTTCTTGCATAAATTGCATTTCATCAGTCATGATGTTTTCTCATTAGGATTTTTTCCAACTATGCCACATTCCCACTCAGAGCTCGCGCGGAATTTCTTTTCGTTTGTCCTTTTGCTGAAAAAAGCAGCGAAAACGAATTGTGATTGCGATCTCGGATCTGTCACCCGTTTCTGCTTTCTGTTAGAATTCGCCTCCAGTTAATTTTAAGGGTGTTGAGTAATGTCTGATAACAGCCAAAAGAAAGTCATCGTTGGTATGTCTGGCGGTGTTGATTCATCGGTTTCTGCCTATCTTCTAAAACAGCAAGGCTATCAAGTTGAAGGCCTATTTATGAAGAACTGGGAAGAAGATGATGATTCTGAGTATTGTACTGCGGCAGAAGATCTCGCCGACGCTCAGGCTGTTTGTGACAAACTTGGCATTCACCTACATAAGATCAATTTTGCGGCAGAATACTGGGACAATGTATTCGAATATTTCCTTTCCGAATATAAGGCGGGCCGTACCCCTAACCCAGACATCCTTTGTAACAAAGAAATTAAGTTCAAAGCATTTTTAGAGTTTGCTGACGAAGTACTTGATGCCGATTACATCGCGATGGGTCATTATGTCCGTCGTTCTTTCCCTGAAAATGGTGAAAAGCCACAGATGCTGCGTGGTTTAGACGGCAATAAAGATCAGAGCTACTTCCTCTACACGCTAAGTCACGAACAAGTGGCACGTAGCCTCTTCCCTGTTGGTGAGCTGGAAAAGCCTGAAGTTCGTCGCATTGCGGAAGAACAAGGTCTGATTACCGCGAAAAAGAAAGATTCTACCGGTATCTGTTTTATCGGCGAGCGTAAGTTCACCGATTTTCTAAGCCGCTACTTACCAGCTCAACCGGGTAATATTGAGTCACCAGAAGGCGAAGTGCTTGGTCAACACCAGGGTTTGATGTACCACACGCTAGGCCAACGTAAAGGCCTACATATTGGTGGCCGTAAAGGCGGTGGCGGTAACGAAGAACCATGGTTTGTTGCAGAAAAAGACCTTAAGCGCAATGTGTTGATTGCCGTTCAAGGACAAGATCACCCGATGCTGAAGTCCGAAGGCCTGATTGCTTCTCAGCTTCATTGGGTAGAACGTGAGCCAATTCGCGATGTGGTGAAATGCACGGTGAAAACTCGTTACCGTCAACAAGATATTCCTTGTACAATCATCCCTATTGATGACGAAAACATTAAAGTGATTTTCGATGAACCTGAGATCGCAGTGACCCCAGGTCAATCCGCTGTTTTCTACCAAGGTGATGTTTGTCTTGGCGGTGGTATCATCGAGAAACGCATTAAATACACTCAAGCTTAGGAGTCGTTACGTGGCGAATACACTTTATGACCGTACCATTGCTTTTGCTGGCATGTGCCAAGCTGTAGCGTTAGTTCAGCAAATCGCGAGAAACGGACATTGTGATCAAGATGCCTTTGAAACTTCTATTAAAGCAATTTTGAATACCAATCCAGCCAACACACTTGATGTGTTTGGCAATGAGTCACAACTCAAACTGGGTTTAGAATGCTTAGTAAAAGGGATTGATAGTACCCCCACTGGTAGCGAAGTGACTCGCTACCTCATCAGTTTGATGGCGTTAGAGCGCAAACTTATGGGTAGGAATGATGCGATGTCACAGCTTGGCGATCGTATCCAGATGGTACAAAGACAGACGGAACACTATGATCTTTTTGAAGAACAGATGATCAGCAATGTGGCCAGTATTTATCTCGATGTTATCAGCCCTATCGGCCCTCGAATCCAAGTGACAGGTACACCGACGGTATTACAACAAACATCGAATCAACACAAAGTACGTGCGTTACTCCTTTCTGGTATTCGCAGTGCCGTGCTTTGGCGTCAAGTTGGCGGTCGACGCCGCCATCTGATCTTCGGCAGAAAGAAAATGGTTGAGCAGGCGCAGATCCTGCTGGCCAGAATGTAATTCGACCATCATTAGCTCGCGCCAGACGCGAGCTAATTGTTTTGGTCAAAATCACCTTAGCGCAAACGTTTGCGCAATATTCGTGACAATTGCCACAGTTATTGGTATAAAGCTCGCGAAATTTTGAAACCCAATTCAGGAGAACATCATGGAACTGTCAGCATTGACTGCTGTTTCACCAGTAGACGGCCGTTACGGAAGCAAGACAATTGCGTTACGCGAAATTTTCAGTGAATACGGTCTACTAAAGTACCGTACTATCGTTGAAATCCGCTGGCTACAAAAGCTTGCTGCTACTGCTGAAATTGCAGAAGTGCCAGCGTTCAGCGCAGAAGCAAACCAATTCCTCGACGATCTTGCTGCTAACTTCTCTGAAGCAGACGCATTACGCATCAAAGAGATCGAACGTACTACTAACCACGATGTCAAAGCGGTTGAGTACTTCCTAAAAGAGAAAGTCGCTGACGTTCCTGAACTGCACGCAGTAAACGAGTTCTTCCATTTTGCCTGTACTTCTGAAGACATTAATAACACCTCACACGCTTTAATGCTTAAAGAAGCACGTGAGACGGTCATTCTTCCAGAAATTCGTAACCTGATTGACGCAATCAAAGCACTTGCTGTTGAATACCGCGACATCCCTCTTCTATCTCGTACACACGGTCAGCCAGCTTCTCCATCAACAATGGGTAAAGAGATGGCAAACGTGGCGTACCGTATGGAACGTCAATACAAGCAAATCGAAAACGTTGAGATCCTAGCGAAAATCAACGGTGCGGTAGGTAACTACAACGCACACCTCTCTGCTTACCCAGAACTAGATTGGCACAAATTCTCTGAAGAGTTCATCACGGAATCTCTCGGCGTTACTTGGAACCCTTACACCACACAGATCGAACCACACGACTACATCGCTGAGCTATTCGATGCTGTGGCACGTTTCAACACGATTCTGATCGACTTTGACCGTGACGTTTGGGGTTACATCGCACTAGGACACTTCAAGCAAAAAACCATTGCTGGCGAGATCGGTTCTTCAACCATGCCGCACAAAGTGAACCCAATCGACTTTGAAAACTCTGAAGGTAACCTAGGTCTTGCAAACGCAGTGTTTGGTCACCTAGCACAAAAACTGCCAATCTCTCGTTGGCAACGTGACCTAACTGACTCAACGGTTCTCCGTAACCTAGGTGTTGGTGTTGGCTACGCAATCATCGCTTACACTTCTACGCTAAAAGGCATCAGCAAACTGGAAGTGAACCGTGACGCGCTTCTTGCTGAACTAGACAAAAACTGGGAAGTTCTAGCAGAGCCAGTACAAACGGTAATGCGTCGCTACGGTATTGAGAAGCCATATGAGAAGTTGAAAGAGCTAACTCGCGGTAAGCGCGTAGACGGTGAAGCAATGCGTAACTTCATTGACGGTCTTGAGCTTCCTGAACACGAAAAAGCACGTCTAAAAGAGATGACGCCAGCGAACTACATCGGTCAAGCTATCGAGCTGACAGACAAGCTGTAAGAGAATCGAGAATCGAGAATCGAGAATCGAGAATCGAGAATCGAGAATCGAATTATTTTAGGGTTGACGTGAAAGCGTCAACCCTTTCGTTTTTGAGCGCGAAGAGATAAGGCTCGACTCTTAGAGCGAAGCGTTCCCGAATCTCGGAGCGCAGCATTCCTAACTGTTTTATTGCCTCTGGAAAAACAACGTAATCGTCCCTACCTCTACGCCAAACTTCTTAATCTTGGTTAGATTAAACACATGCTTTTCATCTTGGCGATAAAGCCAATCATCAAACGACACCGTCAAGCTTGAACCATCGATTTGCAGTTCAAAATCATAGCGCCATTGCAGTGCATTACCCAGTTCCATTCCCTCAGCGACGCCAATGATGTCGTCAGCTTCACCTTGATAGCGACCATCGGCCAATCGGGTAATCCGCCAAATGCGCTGATCAATCTCACCATCGTCAAAAACAAAATCTTCAACGAGAGTCAGTGTGTTATTTTCAACAGAACCGACAATCTCAACCTCAAAGCGTCTGTTTTGTTTACCACTATAATCTTGCACCATACCCCAAGCTTTCACATTTCCAGAAAAATACTCAAACAGTTCAAATTTTGGGGATGCTTGCTGGTAGTCCTTAAGGTCACTCGAACAGCCGACCAAAGCGTTCAATGTCATAACAAGCAAAACGATAAAAACATTATGTTTATTCATCTTATTGATTCCACCCGATTAATTTTGCTCGCAAAGAGGGATATTGAGTTTTTGGCGATAACCAAATCGCGAGGAAAGCATCGTTAAGCTCCTGATCAGCCACATTACCCACCACTTCAGCTTTGTCACTGTCATGTCGATTAATAAGCAAACGCCCTTTTTCTCCATCTGTAATGTAGGTTAGCTTGTCACCTTTTTTGATGTTCGGAAAAATTAGCTCGAGGCTGTCTCTCCACGTTTTTTTTGCTGCGATCCCCATCTTTTGCCACTGCTCTTCTGTGGCACTGAGTAGATCCTCACGTGAAATATCGCGTAAGTATCGAATCTCCAAGGCGAGGGGATGTGGCGTAACATCAGCATTCACCTCGAACTCTCCATTTGGTGTAACCAACTTCGAATCATAGATATCAAAGACGAACCAGCTCAATCGTGCCTCCCCAACGGTCAGCCACTGCTGCCAAGTCTCGATGTCTGCCGATCCAGTTTGACTATGCGAGCTAGACGAAAAGCCTAGCAAAATACTAAGAAACGTACTCCGAATGACACAACTTGCTTTTCTCATCATGGCGAAGAACCTTAATGATAAAGAGCGTGATGATTGCCCATTCTAAAAACACAATCGATGCCGTTATCAACACGCTGTAACCGTAATCCACCACATTGAGTTTATAACCTGCGTAGTAACTTAAGCAGCCCCCCAATGCCCCTACCGTTAATACGTAAAACGGCGCAAAACGGAGCAAAATTCTTTTCAGTTGATAAGCGTACCAAGCAAAAACTATCCATAAGCTTAAAAGCCAAACGGGTAAGAAAGTCGAAGTGAACTGAAAAATTGAGAGATATTGATTAATCGAGTCGACTAGGCAGCCGACCACGGCAATCAAAAGCGTTGGTTTCCAGGTTTTTTGGTCTACTCTGTGCTGATACCCCAATGTCATCAAGGCAAAGCAAAGTGTGACCCATTGCCACTGCTCAGTGCCAATAACCGCCAGAAACCAAACGAGATTGAACCAAGCAGAGGCAAGAATAAGAGCCATGATATTAGGCTCTTTGAAGCGTCATGTGTACGGTACTGATGCTACGAGCTAAGAATCCCCCTTCACAATAACTCAGGTAGTAACGCCACATACGAATGAATCGCTCGTCATACCCTAGCCTTTTTACTTGCTCTTCAGCGTGGTTAAAACGTCGGTGCCATTCTTGCAATGTTTTTGCGTAATCCATGCCAATATCAAACAAATCCCTAATCACTAAATCACTGTATTGGGTCGTGGCTTGAGCCAGTGAAGTCACTGACGGCAAAAATCCACCTGGGAAAATGTACTTTTGAATAAAATCGACGTTGTTACTGTAATATTCGTAACGTTGGTCGGCGATAGTGATCGCTTGTATTGCCATCAAACCACCAGGTTTTAATAACGACTGGCACACTTTGATGTAAGACGGTAGATATTGCTTACCTACCGCTTCTATCATTTCGATAGAAACCAATTTATCAAACTGCCCAGTTAAATCTCGATAATCTTTCTTCAATAACTGAATACGCTCAGTCAAACCTCTTTCTGCAATCTGTTGTTGCGCGTAGTCATATTGCTCATCTGAAATCGTCGTCGTTGTCACCCGGCAGCCATAGTTTTCCGCCATGTATATCGCCATTGCCCCCCAACCAGTGCCGATTTCAATCACCTCATCAGTGGGTTTTAATTGCAATTGCTGACACAGTCGATCCATTTTATTTATTTGTGCTTGCTCTAATGATTCACTATCCGAGTGATAAATGGCTGACGAATATAACATTCTTTCATCCAAGAATACTCTGTAGAGATCATTACCAAGATCATAATGGGCATGAATATTTTTACGCGAGTTTTCCTGCGTATTTCGATTGCTCCAATGACTGAGTTTGTAAAGCAGTTTGGTGACCCAGCTACTTTGATTTTCTAATCCATCTAATGCATTCAGATTGAGCGCCATTAATTTCATTAACGAAGTTAAATCTGGACTGTCCCACCAACCATCCATATAGGCTTCACCCGCTGCAATACTGCCACCCCGCATTAAACGCGAATAAAATGCCGGGTGTTTGACTTCTATTGTTGCGCTAATGGCCACACCCGGCTTGTGATTGTGGGTACCGACAAAGCGTTCACTACGCTCTTGAGTGTCGCTTTGAAAACTTTCAATGACCGTCAAAGTGCCGATTTCCATACGCTGTAAGCACTTAAATATCAGGTTTCTAGCCGCCTTTTGTGCTGTAGATAATGGAGAGGTCAATGCCATCGAAGAGGTATTTAACATGCAGAATTCTCCCTAAATTTATTATTCTTCACAGTTTAGTTGTTATTCTCAGTCTGGTTGGCTGGAGAGCGGTATTTGGGATGCGAGTAAAATGGTGCGCCTTTTTTCCATAATTTGAACGCATGCCAGTAAATCCCTACCAACACTTTTACTGTTTGAATAGGCGTTACGATCAGTCGTTTTAGCAGATTGTTACTAGAAAATGGCTCTGCGCTCATCGCCATGGTGGCGTCAAACTGTTTATTTTCTTTGTGGCATTCCAAATGAATATGTAACTTTTCACTCAGCGGTTTAAGTCGCCAAATATAAGACTGTTCAATGGGGTTAAAGGGCGAAACGTGAAACGCTTTGGTCTGTTTCCAGCCAAAAGACGAGTCATGTTCATCAGCAGAAATAGCGTAATAATGACGCTCATTCCAAGGAGTGTTACTCACTTCCGCCAGTAAATAGCGCCAGTGTTCTTTCTCATCAAAAACGTAGTAGAAATTAACCGGGCTAAAGTAGAGCCCAAGATAACGTAGGTGGCACACCGCGATGACCCTCCCGCTGACTGACTCTCCGGTGAGCTCTGTAAGTTTCTCTTGCACTGCGCGTTTGAGGCAGCCCTCTCCCACATAGTCACTGCGTTTAAATCGCGCCCAATGCCACCAGCGAGTGCCAAAACCCCACACTTCTTTTTCAAGCTGCGCTAACTCGTCCAAATCGATCGCTGGCATGAACAATTGATAATTCAAACTATGTTCTACTGGGGTGAAGCGGCGGTGCCGAACATTACCCACAAACAAACGACTGCTGATGACCATGCTCACGCTGCCCCTTGGTGAAAAGAGATCGTATCTTCTTTCGCTTGCACAAGGTTGATGCCTCGCACTACATCCAAGGCACTGCGAACGCCATCTTCATGGAATCCGTTGTACCAATACGCGCCACAAAACCATGTGTGATTTCGCCCTTGAATGTCATCTCGTCTCTGCTGTGCCGCGATGGACTCCGTGGTAAATACCGGATGGTGGTAAACAAACTTACGAATAACTTTGTTTTCGTCTATCTTGTCGCTGCTATTGAGCGTCACACAAAACGTATGTTCTGCTTCAATGTGTTGAAGAATGTTCATGTTGTAGGTTAACGAAGGTAGGCGTGTTTCTTCTCCTTCCTTACCATCGAGTAAATAGTTCCACGACGCCCAAGCAGCCTTTCTACGAGGCAGCAAGCTATCATCAGTATGCAAAACAACCTCGTTGGCTTGATATGCCATAGGCGACAAAATCGAAGCTTCATCACTGGAGGCATCCTCTAATAACGACATCGTTTGATCGCTATGACAGGCAAAAATAACGTGATCGAAACGTTGTGCTTCTCCTGCCACATATAATGTGACACCCGTTGAGTCACGGATCACTTTTTCAACGGGACAGTTCAAACGAATGCGATCAGAGAAGCCCTTCGTTAGTGGCGGGATATAAGCTTTTGAGCCGCCATCAATCACATACCACTGTGGTCGATTGGTGACATCAAGAAGGCCGTGATTGAGAAAGAAACGTAGAAAAAACGCAAGCGGAAATGCACGCATATCCGCTAATGTCGATGACCAAATCGCAGCCCCCATCGGCAGGATATAGTTGTCGCTAAAATAGTCACTAAAGCCATGCGTATCTAAGAACTCCCCAAGTGTTTGTTGGGCAATCTGGTCATCGTGTGCAGACGCTTTCGCCAGTTTGTTAAAACGCAGAATTTCAAAAATAAAACCGTAGAACTGCGGTTTAAACCAGTTTCTTTTTTGGGCAAACAGTGTCGCCAGCGTGTGGCCATTGTACTCCAGTCCATTGCTGTCATTACGAACACTAAAGCTCATTTGGGTTGCTCGCCCGGTCACGCCAATTTCATCCATCATATTGATGAAGTTGGGGTAGGTTCGATCGTTATAGACAATAAACCCCGTATCAACCGAGTAGTCTTTACCGTTGAGTTCAAAATCGATCGTCGCCGTATGCCCTCCAATGTAATCATTGGCTTCAAACAGCGTAATGTCATGCACTTTGTGCAGATGGTAGCCACATGTTAATCCGGAGATGCCTGTACCTATAATTGCAATTTTCATACATTATCCTTTGAATTTATTGGGCAATTAATTTTGAAGCTAACGCCTTCTGCCAACGGTAAGGCAGTAACGCAAGTAACCGAATGAGCGCGGTAAACCGAGCGGGAAAATAGATGTGCTGCTTCCCGGAAGCCAGTTTTTGCCGAATCGCCGTTGAGGCTTGTTCAACCGTGATGATCATCGGCATGGCAAACGTGTTTTTGTCCGTCAGCGGAGTGGAAACAAAACCAGGAAAGACAGTGACAACATCAATGCCCTTGGTCTGAAGATTCAGCGACAAGCTACGCGCAAAATACCCAATCGCGGCCTTAGACGCGCCATACGCTTCCGCTCTTGGCAGGGCGAGTTCCGAAGCAATGGAGCCGACAATCACCACTTTGTGTCCAGGTTGAAAATGGGCTTGGCTGGCCTCGATACAGTTCACCACACCAAAAACATTGACGCTGAACACACGTTGCATCAATTGGGCATCAACGATGCCATCGTCCATGTACTCACAATCACCAGCGTTAAATAGCCACACGTTTGGAATAAAGGGCAGCACCGATAATGCTTCTCGCGTTTGCTGGTAATCGGTGACATCAAAACTGATCGTTGCTATGGCGGGGGAATAATCTTCTAGCTCTTGGAGAACCTGACGATTGCGTCCGCATGCAATCACTTTTGCACCCGCGTCAGCATAATCTTGCGCGAGCTGTTTTCCGATGCCTGATGTCGCACCAGTGATCAGTACCGAGTTCATTGCCCTAGCCTCTGCTTAATGCTTCTAACAACCGAGCCGAGAATGGGAAGATGCTCATACAGCATTTCACCCAAATCAAAATAGTCACGGTGGTATATCACTTTTCCCTCATAAAACTTCAAATGGGAGACGCCTTTCACGCTTACTGCCTCCCCTTTTTTCAACTTCGGATGTTTTAAGGTCATCGTCCAAGTAAGAAAGCCAGACTGGTCGACTTGCTGGTGTTCATGAATATCAAAGCGACAGTCGATGACATTTTCATACAACGATTGGAAGTAGTCCTTAAGCGCAGACCAACCTTCAAGCCGATGCGCCGCGTCTTCAAATACGACCTGTTGGTGATAGACATCGGCTAAAATTTCTAAATTTGATTTACTCAATGACTGGTAGACATTGCTGACCGCTATCACATCCATATTGCCAATCCCACAAGAGTTAAAGT
The DNA here is from genome assembly GCF_002265885.1 of Vibrio sp. 03_296. Classification (NCBI taxonomy): domain Bacteria; kingdom Pseudomonadati; phylum Pseudomonadota; class Gammaproteobacteria; order Vibrionales; family Vibrionaceae; genus Vibrio; species Vibrio sp. 03_296. Next base: position 111,143 of record NZ_NPKW01000148.1, on the reverse strand, counting down.
ATTAAAAATTAGTCACATATAAAACGTAGACTAGCCTACAACGGTTACATAATTAAATTTGTATATCATGCGGTAATACGTTAACTAAGACTATTTGGATCATGCCACCAACAAAAAAGGCTTGGAGTTTTCTCCAAGCCTTTCGTTCATCATTACTCACAAGATGTTTGCTCCCATTGGAAGCGATTATCCACGCTCGTGATTAATCAATAACATTAGAAGTTACGTAGCGCTGCAATACGTTTATCTAGCGGTGGGTGACTCATCAGTAGCTCAGTCAGAGATTGCTTACCGTTGATACCAAACGCCATCATGGTGCCATCCAGTTTTGATTCTTGGCTCATTTTTAGACGCTCTAGAGCCGCAATCATTTTCTCTTTACCAACTAGACGGGCGGCACCCGCATCGGCATGGAATTCACGATGACGGCTGTACCACATGGTGATGAAGCTCGCGAGGAAACCAAACACCAGCTCAAGCGCGATAGAAACCGCGAAATACACCATCATATTTGAACCTTCACCTTCTTCATCACTGTTGTTAGAGGCCACCATGTTGGCAATAAAACGAGATAAGAAGATAACGAAGGTGTTCACGACACCCTGCATCAACGTCATGGTCACCATGTCACCATTGGCGATGTGACTCACCTCATGCGCCAGCACCGCTTCTGCTTCATCACGCGTCATGTTGTGCAACAGACCCGTCGAAACCGCGACCAGTGAATCATCACACTTTGCACCAGTTGCAAATGCGTTGATGTCCGGTGAATCATAGATAGCAACGGTTGGCATACCAATACCCGCTTGCTGAGCTTGGCGGCTCACCGTTTCCAATAACCAGTGCTCTGTCTCGTTACGAGGGCTCTCGATCACCACTCCACCGACAGAGCGTAGTGCCATCCCCTTTGACATCATCAAGGAGATAAATGCACCACCAAAACCAAATACCGCAGCCATTACCAATAAACCTGAGAGGCTTCCTGGCTGCATTCCAGTTACAGCATAAACAATGTTCAACACAACACTGAGGACTAAAACCACAGCAAGGTTGGTAATCAAAAACAACATGACTCGCTTCATTACTTTTCTCCAAAGAAGCTTATTTATATTGAACGCCAGTAACACTGGCCTCTTTTGCTAATAGATATAGTCTAATTTGTTTAAAAACAAGGTTAAGCGATAAATTGCAACATTTGTTTACCAAGTTGCTTATCTGTTAGAAATCAACACCATCGAAATTCTCTGCATCGTTTTGTTTCAAACGTCCTCTCAGGCGTTAGACTTTTGTCTTATTGTGCTTATTCGGCTTCGTGCTATTTTCAGTCTCAGATATTCAATACTGCTCTGAACTAGATCGAATCGTCTTATCTGTGCCAACGAAAAGCGTTTCAAACAGGGCAGAAATAAACCCATGTTAACAAAGGACATGATCATGGTAGAAGCTAACAACTATCAAATGGCTATTGATTTATTGTGCTGTCACCTAGGGATTTCTGAAGAAGAGGCAAAACAGCAGCTCGGCATTTCAACTGAGCAGCAAGTTGCAAAGCAAATCTCTGATACTCAACAGGCGCTTATGGGCTTAGTTCAAGACAAATAAGCACAAGACCTGATAAAGAAAGGGCTGCCAATGGCAGCCCTTTTGATGTTTTAAAGCTCGAGTAACACATCCGCATTGATGTATTTACCGAGGTCTTTACGCTTAGCGCTTGGGATATAAGGAATTTCACCCAGCTTTGGAACCTCCAAACGCTCTTCCAACATATCAATGATCTCTGCGTAATGCTCCGTGCCAGGATTCACTCGGTTTGCAACCCATCCAACCAAATTGAGGCCATCGGCTTTGATCACTTCAGCGGTCAGCAACGCGTGGCTGAGACAACCCAATTTGATACCAACAACCAACACAACAGGCAGATCTTCTTGCTTAACCCAAGTAGACAAACTGTCAGTGTCTGACACTGGGACTCGCCAACCACCCGCACCTTCAACCAGCACGACGTCTGCATTCTCTTTGTGCTGCGCAAGTTTGCTGCTCAGCACAGCATAGTCAATCTCTACTTTTTCATGTTTTGCTGCAATGTGCGGAGAGGCTGGCAACTCGAGGGCATATGGATTGATGTCCTCGTAATCAACGACCACTGTTGCCGCCTTCTGCAGATGCAAGGCATCTGAGTTACGCCAACCTTCTGGTGTTTTATCGCTGCCTGCTGCCACTGGTTTATAACCAATAGTACGTAGATCTTTGGCCGCTAATGCGTGAAGAATCGCTTTAGATGCCACGGTTTTGCCCACATCGGTATCCGTACCTGCAATGAAAAATGCTTTCATCATAACTGTATAACCCCTAAACAAACCTTATAACTTGCCGGTACTTGACCTAAATGGTTCTGAAATGTCTGGTACTCTCTTTCCACTCGTTTTAATGCTTGTCTTGTCGTTAAACCATGTGAGCGCCCGCTTACATGGTTCGCACCTATACCCTTAAGATCACGCATAACAGCAAACGCAGACTCGTACCAGACTGTGATATCGGTCAAGTCTAGATGATGGTTATGACTATGAGATTGCGCTAACGCAATTTTTACCTGATTGGCAGAGATAAAACGGTTGACGTGTTGATATGAGTCAATTTTTGCCCAGGCTTGCTTTAGCTCATTGAGTGAGCCATCCAGTAATGTGGAAAACAGCACTTGCCCATGCGGTTTTACAACACGGTTCATTTCACGTAAAGGCCGCGATAAATCCTCGCACCATTGCAAGGCTAAGCTACTGAAGACAATGTCAAACTCATCTCGTTCAAATGGCAGAGACTCCGCATCTGCAACGCGATACGACACCGACTCTTGCCCACAACGCGCCTTTGCCTGCTCAAGCATCTCATGCGACAAGTCGGCACATACGACTACAGCGCCTCGTTGCAAAAGTTGCCACGAGAAATACCCCGTGCCACAACCAAGATCCAAAACACGCAGACCCGATAAATCTTGGGGCAGTTTATCTAATAACTTATGTCCAACCTCTCGTTGAAATGCAGCATGCTGGTCATAGCTTTTTGCTGCCTTACCGAATGCTTGAGCAATAGCCAGCTTATCCACATACGCTTCTTCCACAGTAAAGGATACTTTAGCCATTTCCATTAGTGCTCTCCTGTGACTGTCAGCAGTACTTGTGCCAGTGTGTGCATCTGTTCTTTGGTGTGATTAGCAGACAAGGTTATTCTCAGGCGCGCGGTGTTTTGGGGTACCGTCGGCGGACGGATCGCTGTCAACCAAATGCCTTGTTCTCGGCAACGCTGTGCAACCGTCACGGCTTGTTGTGTCTCTCCAATGAGCCACGGTTTGATCGGCGTTTGAGTGGATACATAACTATCATGCTCCCCCAAATATTCCGCAAAAAGGGTTTGCAGCTCATTAAGTTTGTCTCGTCGCCACTGCTGCGTTCGAATCAGCTCTACCGCATGCGTCAACGCGAAAGCTTGTGCTGGCGGAAGCGCGGTAGAGTAAACGTGGTGACGAGCAAATTGAGCAAGGAAATCACCGCTAGATTTATCCGTTAGAAGTGCAGCCCCCGATAAGCCGAATGCTTTACCAAAAGTGACCACCAAAAAATCTGGCTTCACATTAGCGAGCGCACAGCTTCCGCGACCTTCTTCACCCAGTACGCCAACACCATGCGCATCGTCCACCATTAAGCTTGCCGAATGGCGTTGTGTGAGTGTGTGCATTTCAGCTAATGGTGAACAATCACCATCCATGCTAAATACGCCTTCCGTCACCACCAAACTTGGGCAATCAGCTCGGTTTAAAATCGTATCTAGTGCTTTAAGATCATTATGCTTAAATCGCTTCATAGTTGCAGGAGAAAAAAGCCCCGCCTCAATTAAAGAAGCGTGATTTAATTTGTCTTGCACTAGGAGATCACCTTTTTCAAGCAGTGCAAACAACAGCGCTTGATTGGCCGAAAATCCCGATCCAAACAGAGTGGCACTTTCATACCCTAGCCAATCACATAAGGAAGCCGCGAGATTGCTGTGCGCAGGGGTGTAACCCGTCACCAATGGAGATGCCCCGCTGCCACAACCATATAAACTCAAACCCTGCTGCCAAGCTCGAACTAAAGATTGATCGTTCGCCAATCCCAAATAGTCGTTGGCAGAAAAATTGATATAGCGCTTCCCTTGATGTTCTAAAACCGTTTGATTTCCCGAGAAAATCACTTCACTTTGGCGATTCAAGCCCTGTTTGCGTCTCTGCTTCAGGGCTTGTGCTATTCTTTCGTTAAAGGCTTGCGTCATAAAACAGATCGTCTTTTGTTGGGCGAGCAGCCACGCTTTCGACTACACGATCTAACAATTCGTTTTCTGTAATTTCATCGGGTTTTTGTGAGACTTGCTGGCTGTTAATACCCAACTTGTTAAACAGCTGCATGTCTTTATCTTCGGAAGGGTTTGGTGTTGTAAGCAGCTTACAGCCGTAAAAGATAGAATTGGCTCCCGCCATAAAACACAAGGTTTGCATTTGTTCATTCATGTTTTCACGCCCTGCCGACAAACGAACGGCTGAGGTCGGCATCATTATACGAGCAACGGCAATTAAACGAATGAAGTCAAACGGGTCAACCTCTTCAGCCGTTTCCAAAGGCGTCCCTTTCACCTTAACCAGCATGTTGATAGGAACACTTTCTGGATGAGTAGGCAGATTGGCCAACTCAACAAGCAACCCAGCGCGGTCATTAGCGCTTTCACCCATACCGATGATACCGCCAGAGCAGATCTTCATGCCTGCGTCACGTACATGAGATAAGGTATCAAGGCGATCTTGATAAGTGCGTGTGGTAATAATGTTACCGTAATACTCCGGTGAGGTATCGAGGTTGTGGTTGTAATAATCCAAACCCGCGCTTGCCAGTTGCTTAGCTTGTTCTGGGGTTAACATGCCCAGAGTCATACAGGTTTCCAGCCCCATATCTTTGACGCCTTTGATCATGTCAGTCAACAGCGGCATGTCGCGTTCTTTCGGATTTTTCCAAGCTGCTCCCATACAAAAACGTGTCGAACCGGCATTTTTAGCCTTTTGCGCGGCGTCCAGAACACGCTCCACTTCCATTAATCGCTCTTTTTCAACATCCGTTTGATAACGAGCGCTTTGCGGGCAGTATTTGCAATCTTCTGGACAAGCACCGGTTTTAATCGAAAGCAAGGTGCTCACTTGCACATAGTTCTTAGGGTGGTATTGACGATGGGTTTGCTGCGCTTCAAACAACAAATCCATAAAAGGCATTTCCATCAACTCACGAACTTGCGCATGAGTCCAGTTATGACGTACTTCCACGTGTATTCCTTGCGTAATAGTTAACTTGCTATTTTTGTTTTGTTGACAGTCTACCGAGCTCCGATAAACTGTCAACATTGACAGATAATTCAAAGTTTACATCTGGTTTATTTTTAATCTACTCTCACTTGGATTTTATTATGGATTTGGCCTTCGACCGCCAGCACATCTGGCATCCGTACACTTCAACACTGACACCTCTGACCTGCTACCCCGTGAACTCCGCAAGTGGTGTGTATATCAAACTCGAAGACGGAACCACGCTCATCGATGGCATGTCTTCATGGTGGTCGACCATTCATGGCTACAATCACCCTCATTTGAATCAAGCGGCACATCGTCAAATTGATCAAGTATCCCATGTGATGTTTGGTGGTATCACTCATCAGCCAGCGATCAGTTTGTGTAAAAAATTACTGTCCTTGGTGCCAAACAACCTAGAGCATGTCTTTCTCGCTGATTCGGGCTCAGTAGCCGTTGAAGTGAGCTTAAAGATGGCCTTGCAATACTGGCACGCAAAAGGTGAGCGCAGGCCGAAATTTTTGACATTACAACATGGCTACCATGGCGATACCTTTGCAGCCATGTCGGTCACCGATCCCGATAACTCGATGCATTCACTCTACAAAGGTTTTTTACCAGAGCACATCTTCGCGAAGTCGCCGACTGGTGGCTTTTGGGATGAGTGGAAGCAAGAAGATCTCACTGACTTTGCGCAGAAGATTGAGCAGCACCATCAAGAATTAGCGGCAGTGATTCTCGAACCCATCGTTCAAGGCGCGGGAGGAATGCGTATCTATCATCCAGAGTTTCTGAAAGGCGTTCGAGCACTTTGTGATAAGTATGGTCTACTGCTAATAGCAGACGAAATCGCGACTGGTTTTGGCCGTACTGGCAAGCTGTTTGCCTGCGAGCATGCCGATATCCAACCGGACATTCTGTGTGTGGGTAAAGCACTGACTGGGGGCTACATGACCCTTTCCGCGACCTTAACCAGCAAACACGTCGCCGATACAGTTTGTGGCGGTGAAGCAGGTTGTTTCATGCACGGCCCAACCTTTATGGGTAATCCACTCGCATGCGCCGTCGCAACCGCCAGTTTAGAGTTGATAGAACAAGGCCAATGGCAACAGCAAACCAAGCAAATCGAATCGCTGTTTTCTGAGTTACTGCCAAAACTTGAAGAACACGACTTGGTGAAAAACACCCGTTGGTTAGGTGCGATTGGCGTCGTAGAAACACATCGCCCAGTGAATATGGAAACCATCCAAGCCCTGTTTGTTGAGCAAGGCGTGTGGATTCGCCCCTTTGGCAGACTGATCTATATGATGCCGCCATTTATCAGCGAGCCGGCTCATATAGAACAATTGGTAAACGCCATTGAAACCGCACTTCAGCGTCCAGAGTGTTTTGTTTAGCCACGAGATAACAAAAACCCAGCGCAGTGGCTGGGTTTGGATATTTTTATGGTTAATCAATTAACCGATGTGCGTTGCGCCGCCCATGTACTTCTGAAGTACGGTCGGAATGGCAATGCGGCCATCTGCTTCTTGGTTGTTTTCTAGGATAGCAACCATGGTACGACCTACCGCTAGACCAGAACCGTTTAGTGTGTGTACAAGTTCAGGTTTCTTCTCGCCTTTACGACGGAAACGCGCTTGCATACGACGCGCTTGGAAATCCCACATGTTTGAACAAGATGAGATTTCGCGGTAAGTGTTTTGAGCCGGAACCCACACTTCCAAATCGTAAGTTTTGTGCGAACCAAAGCCCATGTCACCTGTACACAATAGCACCTTACGGTAAGGCAACTCTAGAAGCTGAAGCACTTTCTCAGCATGGCCAGTCAGCTCTTCTAGTGCATTCATTGAATCTTCTGGTTTGGTGATTTGTACCAGCTCGACTTTGTCAAACTGGTGCATACGAATCAGACCACGAGTGTCACGACCGTACGAGCCAGCTTCTGAACGGAAACATGGCGTATGAGCGGTCATCTTAAGCGGCAGATCTGCTTCATCAGAAATCGTGTCGCGAACTAAGTTCGTTACTGGTACTTCGGCCGTAGGGATAAGAGACAGTTTACGTGGCTCTTCATCACTTGCCTTTTCTGTCAGTGGCTCTGTGTGGAAAAGATCTTTACCAAACTTTGGTAGTTGACCCGTACCAAACAAGCTGTCTGCGTTCACAAGGTAAGGCACATACATTTCCGTATAGCCATGCTCTTCAGTGTGAAGATCAAGCATAAACTGAGCGATGGCACGGTGTAGACGAGCAAATTGACCTTTCATCACGATGAAACGTGCACCAGTGATCTTAACTGCGCTTGCGAAATCTAGACCGTCACCCATTTCGCCTAGGTCAACGTGATCTTTTAATTCGAAGTCGTAAGACTTTGGCTCACCCCAACGCGAAATCTCAAGATTATCGTTCTCGTCTTTGCCATTTGGCACTTCATCCGCAGGAATGTTTGGAACAGAAAGGATGATGTCATCTAACTGCGCCATCAGTGCGTCAAGTTCGAGTTTTTTCGCATCTAAATCAGAGCCTAATGACCCGATTTGTTGCTTGATCTTTTCTGCACCTTCTTTGTCACCAGCCGACATCAGTTGACCGATTTGCTTGGAGATGGAGTTACGCGTGGATTGTAAATTTTCAACTTCTACTTGAATGGACTTACGTTGTTCTTCAAGTTTACCGATTGTCTCTACGTCTAGCTTAAAGCCACGACGTGCCAGTTTAGCAGCTGTTTCATGCAGCTCTGTACGAAGTAATTTAGAATCCAGCATTGTTAATCCTATGCTTTTTGTTGTGAAGGTACGCACCCAATCCTGTCGAGCACGTTGAAAAAATTAACCGAACAAATGTATCCAAAAATGCCTACTTTTCATAGCGCTTTTGTGGGCTATTTGCGTCTAAATTAGCCAAGTAATCTAACTTTTCAGCGATTTTGCTCTCTAAGCCTCGATTTGTTGGCTGATAGTACTTGCGATCAGCGATTTCGGCAGGCAAATATTGTTCACCCGCGGCGTAGGCTCCAGGCTCATCATGAGCGTATCGATAACCTTCCCCATAACCGAGATCTTTCATCAATCCGGTCGGCGCATTACGCAAATGGAAAGGCACTTCAAACTCTGGAAGATTATGCGCATCCGACAGCGCTTGCTTCCAAGCGGTGTAGACCGCATTACTTTTCGGTGCGCACGCAAGGTAAACGATCGCCTGTGCAATTGCGCGTTCGCCTTCTGCAGGCCCAACACGGGTAAAGCAATCCCACGCGGAAAGTGCCACTTGCATTGCCCTCGGATCCGCATTGCCCACATCTTCAGAGGCAATGGCCAGTAAACGTCGCGCGATATAGAGTGGATCACAACCGACAGAGATCATTCTCGCCGCCCAATAAAGCGCAGCATCCGGGTTTGATCCACGAATGGACTTGTGCACGGCAGAGATTAAGTCGTACCAAATATCGCCTTTATTATCAAAGCGAGATACCTTCTCCCCCGCCACTTCCGCCAGTAGTTTTAGCGTAATCTCTTTTTCGCCCTGAGCATTGTCTTCTGCCATATCATACAGAAGCTCAAGATAGTTCAGAGACATTCGAGCGTCACCATTGACGAGCTCAGCCAGACGATCCAAGACATTATCAGCAAAGTGTGCTGGTGTATTACCCAGACCACGTTGTTTATCGTTGATCGCTTGGTTTAATGCCAGTGAGATTTCTTCTTTGTTGAGTGACGTAAGCTTATACACACGAGCACGTGACAATAATGCGTTGTTCAGTTCAAACGATGGGTTTTCTGTGGTCGCGCCGATAAAGGTCACCGTTCCATCTTCAATGTGCGGTAAGAAGGCATCTTGCTGTGATTTATTAAAGCGATGTACCTCATCCACAAACAAGATGGTGCGACGACCCGCCATTTTGTTCTCGCGTGCTTTTTCAATTGCGGCACGAATTTCTTTGACGCCAGACGTGACCGCAGACACGCGTTCAACTTCCGCGTTGGCGTAGTTTGCAGCCACTTCTGCTAACGTTGTCTTGCCTGTACCTGGCGGTCCCCACAAAATCATTGAATGAATGTGGCCGGCCTCAAGCGCGCGACGCAATGGCTTACCAGGCCCTAAAATATGCTGCTGACCGATGTACTGTTCGATCGTTTCCGGTCTCATACGAGCAGCAAGGGGACGAAAATCTTCGTCCCCTGAAAAATCTAAGGTGTAATTTGACACTGGCGATTAGTTCCTTTGGTCATCCACTTCAACCCCTTCTGGGACGTTAAAGGTGAAGCGGGCAGCAGCAGGCTTTCCTAACTTGATATCCGTAAACTTAAAGATGCCTTTTTGCCCATCTTGTTCAATGACATTAAAACCATGCACAATCCCTTTTGCATCAATATCAATTTGGAACTGCCCCTGAGTAGAGTCTGCCGCTTTCGGCACAAGAGTGAACATATTACCATCTTGCGTGATTTGATAGTTTTCCCAATCACTGGACTGATTACGAGTGAGTAAAACAAACGGTGTTTGTTGTACGGCTTGTTCTTGCCAGTAAATACTCACCTGTTCAATAAATGGGCTGTAATACCATAAGGTTTTTCCATCCGAAACCAACAGGTTTTCATCCGGTAAAGAGGTACTCCAGCGAAACAGGCTTGGTCTGGCAATATCAACGCTGCCCTCCCCTTCCATCACGACTTCACCATCTGGGCTTGTCACCGTTTGGTTAAAGTTTGCGCTAAAGCCATCATTCATGCCTAATCTCTGATTCAGCTCTTGCTGTGGATTTGCCAATGCTGACGCGCTAAGGAAAAATACAACTAACCATTTTTTCATTTTTATACCTATTCACGGCTAAGGTTTAAAAGGAGTTGCACGTTTTGACTCCTACTTCTAAACGAAAGTTCATTATTCTCTTGGAGGTGCAGGAGCCAGCACTTCTCGGTTGCCATTATGGCCCGGTGCACTCACGATACCTTGAGCTTCCAACTGCTCTACAATACGCGCCGCACGGTTATAGCCAATTTTGAAACGGCGCTGAACACCAGAAACCGAACCACGACGTGACTGAACAACATGTTCAACCACTTGATCGAAAAGGGGATCAAGATCTTCATCGCTCTCCATTTGTTCACCTGGCAGCAAACTTTCTGGCCCCTGATCACCACTGATGATCTCGTCAATATAGTTTGGTTTACCACGCGCTTTCCAGTTGTTCACAACCGCATGCACATCATCATCTGAGGCAAAGGCACCATGCACTCGGATGGTGTGACTCGAACCCGGAGGAAGGTAAAGCATGTCACCCATGCCCAATAGCGATTCAGCACCACCTTGATCGAGGATGGTACGAGAGTCGGTTTTGGTGGATACGGTAAATGCGACTCGTGTTGGAATGTTCGCTTTGATCAGACCGGTAATGACATCTACCGATGGACGTTGTGTCGCTAGGATCAAGTGGATACCCGCGGCACGCGCTTTTTGCGCCAAGCGTGCGATCAACTCTTCCACTTTTTTGCCGACCACCATCATGAGATCCGCAAATTCATCCACAACGACAACGATATACGGCAGTTTTTCTAATAATGGTGGCTCCGTATCCATGCTATCCCCTTCTTGCCAGAAAGGATCATGAATAGGATGGCCCGCGTCTGCCGCCATTTTCAGTTTCTCATTAAAACCTTTAATGTTACGCACGCCCATCACAGACATCAGTTTGTAACGACGCTCCATCTCCCCAACACACCAGCGCAACGCGTTGGAGGCATCTTTCATGTCAGTAACCACTTCCGCTAATAGGTGTGGAATGCCTTCGTACACCGAAAGCTCCAGCATTTTCGGGTCGATCATAATAAAACGCACATCTTCTGGGCTTGCTTTATAGAGCATGCTAAGAATCATAACGTTTACCCCAACAGATTTACCCGAGCCCGTGGTACCAGCCACCAGCACGTGAGGCATTTTCGCCAAGTCTGCGACCAATGCTTCACCAGCAATATCTTGCCCTAGAACCACCGTGGTCGGTGACGTTGCATTCTTAAACTGTGGGCTATCAATTACGTCTGAAAGGTAAACCGTTTGACGGCTCATGTTTGGCAGCTCAAGCCCCACGTAGGGTTTACCAGGGATCACTTCCACAACTCGAACAGCGATAGCGGAAAGTGAACGCGCTAAGTCCATGGATAAGCTCGAAATACGGCTTACTTTTACACCCGGCGCTAAATCAAGTTCAAAACGGGTGATCACAGGACCAGGGAAGATCCCAACCACTTCCGCGGTGATCTTGTAGTCGGCCAGTTTAGATTCGACCAATCTTGCTACTTGTTCTAGAGCTTCTTTATCGATGAAATTCTCGCGTTTTTCAGGGTGATAAAGTAACTCAAGCGTTGGTAACGGCTCTTTAGGGACTGGTAGCGTTGTATCTTGCTTCATTAAGAACGGATTTTGTGTCGCCGCCATATTTTGCTGCGCTTTGGAGACCATGTTTTGGAAGGCGGTGACATCTTGATCTTGCTCTTCATCCTCTTCCACATAATCTTCCACTTCTGGATTCACATCACCCACACTGTCAGCAGCAGGCAACTCCACGGTCTCTTCTTGAGTAGTATGTTGAGTAGTTGATTCTACTCCTGGGTGAGAGAACATTGGCTCTCTCGACTCTGCGATTGCAACGCTCTGCGCCTCATTGTGATGCAATGGTGCTTCTTCAGCAAAACCCACCATGACAGGCTCATCGATTTCTTCTGATATCTTATCCAGTTCGGAAAGTGAGATAACGTGATCAAACTCTTCCACATCTACACTGAAATCTTGCGCATGTTCAACTTGTGTTGTTTGAGAGTGTTTTGCAGAAACTTGAGCGATGTCGGCAACATTATAACGTGCACGCTCTGCACTCATGGCGTCATCAGGCAGGTCATTAACCGACAGTGCTTCTTGCTCTAACTCTTCAATTGTGGCGTTAAGCTTTTTCGCTCGCTCAAAGGAGTTATCCTCCAGTTCATCCAGCTCGTCAGCGACCATTTGGTAGCTCACTGTCTGTGGCATATGGATCGGGTATTCTCTGCGTATTTGAACCACAGGCTCCATTGGTAGCGGATCAGGAATACGCTCTTCCTCAACAATCTCATCTTGTTGTGCTTCTATTTGTAGCTGAGCTTTAGGCTCATCGTCAGACAATGCCATTGGTTGTAATTCAGGTGCGATAACTTCTGTTTTTTCACCGCGAAGACGATTAAGCGCCCACTGACAAACATCGAGAAACAAGCTACCGATCCATTCGACAATCGAGAGCCATGAGATGCCGGTAAGTAGAGTAAAACCCGCCCCCCAAGCAAACAGCAACACCAACGTTGTACCCAGTAGGTTCAGTGTGGGTAACGCTAGACTATTAAGAACATCACCAAGCACACCACCAGAAGAGAAATACCAGATATCGTCAAAATTGATGTCCGCCAAACCACAACTGGTTAAAATTAGTATCACCAGACCGAGCAAACGCGTTCCCCACAACATGAGGTCAATGTGTTCATCTTCGTCTCTGGTTCGGAAAAAGACCCATGTCACAATCACCAATAGCACTGGCAACAGATAAGCCAACAAGCCAAATGTAAAGAAGAGAGTGTCCGCTACCCAAGCACCAAATTGTCCACCTGCATTGCTGATGTCTCCACCCCATGAGGTTTGAGACCAAGAAGGGTCAGCTGGGCTAAAGGTTATTAGGGCAATTGAAAGGAAAGCAGAAGTCAGTACGCCTAGAATAAGGCAGCACTCTTTGAGACGTTGAAAACCGTTCAGACGAGAAGACTGAGCCTCTTCGCTTGTTTTAATAATGGTTTGTACTTTTTTAGCGTTCTCTTTGAACATAAATCAACTTGAATCAACAGTAACTGAAACATTCCGAGCGGCCTGTGCCGCTCGGATTCATAAGTCGATTTAACCATATCGAAAGGAAAAACCCAACGCTTGGAAGGTGAAAGCAGCGATATAAGCCGCTTTCCTTACAAGAATTTAACGTGTTTTAATCACAAGTTGGTTGGTTTGCTTCACTTCTTCCATTACAACGTAGGTTCGAGTGTCATTTACACCTGGTAAACGAAGCAGGGTATCACCGAGCAATTTACGGTAAGCACCCATATCAGATACACGCGTTTTTAATAGATAGTCGAAATCACCAGAAACAAGATGACACTCTTGGATATCATCCAGTTTTTGAACCGCGGCGTTAAACTGTTCAAATACATCGGGCGCACCACGATTTAACGTTATTTCAACAAACACGAGCAACGAGGCATCTAGGTACTGAGGGTTTAACAATGCGGTATAACCCGTAATGTATCCTTGACGCTCTAAGCGACGAACACGCTCTAAACATGGAGTTGGAGAAAGCCCCACGCGTTTAGAGAGTTCAACGTTTGAAATTCGACCATCTTTCTGCAATTCATTCAAAATATTGCGATCGATACGGTCTAGATCCTTGGACGGCTTTTTGTAGTTATCTACCATTTTTTATTCCACCTTATTACTTCCTTGCAAAAAAATATACTACAACTTTTTAATATTCAGTATCAAATTTTGCCACATCACATCTATACTAGGCACAAATTCGACATTACACCCTACACATAGTCAATACAACCAGAATAAAACGAGGAGTCAGGATGATTATTGGCGTTCCAAAGGAAATCAAGAACCACGAATACCGTGTTGGTATGATCCCAGCCAGTGTGAGAGAGCTTATCTCACATGGTCACCAAGTTTTTGTTGAAACTAATGCCGGTGCAGGCATCGGTTTTTCAGACGATGATTACATCGCTGTAGGCGCATCCATTCTTCCTACTGCTGCTGACGTCTTCGCGAAAGCAGAAATGATTGTAAAGGTAAAAGAACCTCAAGCTGTTGAGCGAGCCATGCTCAAAGAGGGGCAAATATTATTTACTTATTTACACCTAGCTCCAGATTTTCCACAAACTGAAGAGCTAATCAAGAGCAAAGCTGTCTGCATTGCCTATGAGACTGTAACAGATCATATGGGTCGCTTACCACTACTTGCTCCAATGTCTGAAGTTGCTGGTCGTATGTCTATCCAAGCTGGTGCACAAACTCTAGAGAAATCTCACGGTGGCCGTGGTTTACTTCTTGGTGGTGTACCGGGCGTTGAACCAGCTAAAGTCGTTGTTATTGGCGGCGGTGTCGTTGGAGCTAACGCTGCTCGTATGGCTGTTGGCTTACGTGCTGATGTTACTATCCTTGACCGTAACGTGGATACGCTTCGTAAATTAGACGAAGAATTCCAAGGCCGCGCTAAAGTTGTTTATTCTACAGAAGATGCAATCGAGAAGCACGTTCTAGAAGCCGATCTTGTCATCGGTGCGGTGCTTATCCCAGGCGCAGCAGCACCAAAACTGGTCACAAAAGAGCACATCGCGAAGATGAAGCCTGGTGCTGCAGTTGTTGACGTTGCAATCGACCAAGGCGGTTGTTTCGAAACTTCTCACGCAACCACACACGCAGAGCCGACTTACATTGTTGACGATGTCGTACACTACTGTGTTGCTAACATGCCAGGTGCCGTCGCTCGCACTTCTACTTTTGCCCTTAATAATGCGACTCTACCTTACATTGTGAAGCTTGCAAACAAAGGATATCGTGAAGCATTGACGACAGATAAAGGCTTCCTACTGGGCCTAAATGTGATTCACGGTAAAGTGACCTGCAAAGAGGTTGCAGAAAGCTTTAACCTAGAATACGTAGATCCAGCAGAAGCCATTCGCATGTTTAACTAAGCTGCAGATTCTAATGCTCTCAGTAAAAAGCTCGCATAAATGCGAGCTTTTTTATTGCAAAAGAATCTAAGTTATAACAAAAAACTCTATACGTAACACTGCCAAATAAGTATTTCTTAGGTGTTCTTTCTGTCAGATGCGTGAATAAGAATATTTCTCGGAGTAATATCTCGATCGCAAAATTCACTTAGCGATACTTGATACCCTTGTTCTTGGAGATACATGGCTTTGTCATAAATAAGCCACATTTCAATTGCACGTTGAAAGATTTGCTGCACCAAGCTTAGCATTTCCATACGCCAAAAACGTTTCGCACCTTCAGCCTCATACAGCTCGAAGTTCACTTGAGGCAAGCTCCATTCTTTCAGCTCCGCAGCCCAACGACAAAACGCCTCAAAGCCTAGCGAAAGCTGTGACTTTTTAATGCTCGGTACAGGCGCATACTCTTTAAAAGCACATTCTTGTCTTAGTAGCAGATCCAAACCAAGACGAAAAGTCATCTCTAATTGTCGATGTCGCTGAACCCGGCTTCCACCAGTCACCGTCTGCTGCAATGGAATTCGCAGTTCACTTCGACTAAGACGTATTCTCGAGAGCTTGGCCACACTCGACAATACTTGGTAAGCGTCGCTCTGAATGAGGTGATAACAACAAGGAGCAATCGTCATCGCTGCTACGCCTTTCTCGCAACCATACTGCATCATTCGAACATGTAAATCTCCGCAGGCATGTAAGGCGACAGCATGCTGTTCGGGCTTAAAGCATTGTTTAGATTGACATTCAAGAGCATCACCTTGAACAAAATGCATGGGCAGATTCAGTGCATCCGCTTCGGATTGACCACTTTGACACAAGGGTAACTGATACTCAAAACTCGTCACGCGTTGCCTAGTTTGAGAAGAAAGAACTCGGCCTAGGTATCCCTTCCCCGAGCACCATTCTAGCCATTCGCTCCCTTGATGACGAGTTAGGCTATAAGAGCCCATTGCTTCAATTTGCTTAAGTTTTCGTCCTGGGATTCCGACGTCAAAACGCTCAGCGAGTTTTATGGTCGTTGTCGAGTGTGGTGCCAATGCAATGTTCGCTAATACCGTTTTGCTATCTGGAATAAACCTGCCAAGATCTGTAATCAAACTAGTGGGATCGAGTTTGTATTGTGATAACTCTTGCACTGAGAGCGAGTTTAACCACGCACACATGTCAGGATGCGTGTCTACCCAAGGAAGTTGTTCATGCAAACTTTGATGAAATGGTTCAAAACGCCAGAATCGTTGGTGCTCAGTAAGCCATTCATCGAGCAATTGAAATTGTTTTTGCATGTATCCCCCTAAAATTGCGACGCTATTTTAGGGGGAAGAAGCGGTGGAGGAAAGCGCTTTAACGAACGGGAAGAACGATGTCTTTAAACATTTCATCAATCTCAGCATTTGATTTCAACGAGATCGCTTGTTCTACTACTGGCCTTGTCAAATGAGGGGCAAATCTTTCCATAAAATCAAACATATATGAACGTAGGAACGTACCTCGGCGGAAGCCGATACTGGTGGTACTTGCGCCAAATAAGTGGCTCGCATCGATCGAGACCAGATCTTTATCCTGCTCTTTATCTACCGCCATGCTGGCAATCACACCCACACCAATCCCCATACGTACATAAGTTTTGATAACATCAGCGTCGGTTGCAGTAAACACCACTCGCGGCGTTAATCCTACTCTATTAAATGCGGTGTCAAGCTCCGAGCGACCGGTAAAACCAAACACATAAGTCACTAATGGATAAGAAGCCAAATCTTGAATAGTCACTTTTTCCTTCTTAGCCAATGGATGCTCTTTAGGTACAACAATCGAACGATTCCAGTGGTAACAAGGCAACATAATCGCATCTTGGTACAAATGCAGAGCTTCTGTCGCAATCGCAAAGTTCGCCGTGCCTTTTGCAATCGCTTCGGACATTTGACTTGGCGTCCCTTGGTGCATGTGCAAGGAGACCTTCGGGTAACGCTTTACAAACCCTTTAATGACATCCGGTAAAGCATAACGAGCCTGTGTATGGGTGGTAGAAATGTTCAGTGTGCCCATCTCAGGATGAGTATGCTCACCTGCCACGGCTTTAATACTCTCAACTCGAGCTAAAATTTCTTGCGAAATTCGCACGATATCTTCCCCAGCTCGAGTCACTTGAGTGAGGTGTTTACCACTTCGTTCAAATATCTGAATGCCTAACTCATCTTCTAAAAGCCTGACTTGCTTACTGATCCCTGGCTGAGAGGTATACAAGCTTTCGGCGGTCGCCGAGACATTTAGATTGTGATTAACGACTTCAACAATGTACTTCAGTTGTTGCAGTTTCATACTGGCCCCGTAATCCGTTACTAATAACAAATCTCACTCATTTGAGCAGAACTTGCGCATACTAAGTTCTCAAATATAATTATTAGTTATAACGTGTAACGTTAAAAATGAACAGTGAAATTGATAGTTTTCTCTGTCATTACTTAACTGGAGATCTCATCAACGATGGTTTTTGTAATGCATACCTCATTCTTCAATCGGATTAGCAACTTTTGATTATTAAAGCTTTAAATAACAGCAATAATCACTAAGAATATGATTAATAGGTGCATGTCATTAAAGGAATCGTGTATCCTTACTCGTTAGCCGTTAATAAATAAAGCAGACAAAACAGATATGAATATTGGTTTAATCATCGCTCTGGTCGCCGTTTTACTTGTACTTGTTATTGGTTACAACGTTATGTTGCAGTACAAAGTAAAGGCAGAAACCGCGAAAAGACAGGAGTCAGCGCGTTATGTTGCCGTTATAGATGCAACAGAGGAGTTGATCGGACACGCTCACCATATCCCCTACAGTAAAGACTTACTCGTCTGCTTAAATAACCGTATCCTAGATGCTTTAGAAAATATGGCGGCACTTGATCCCAAGAGCAAGCAACTTGCTCAACGGGTCGAAGCCATGAAGCAGCAAATCGAACACCTTAAAAACAATTACCAAGGTGGTGAAAGCACAGCCTTTAAAGTTCCGAACAGTGATAAGCAAGCGATTGTGATGCTGAAACTTGTCAAACGCCTGAGAGACACCATTCGTAACGAGCACAACAAAGGTCGCTTTGATACTCAAGCTTACGTTGAAGAAAATGCTCGCCTTGAGACTATGCAGATTCGAATTAACATTGAAAACGTCATCAAGCGTGCGCATGATTCTATTGCTCGCGGTCAAGCAGGCACCGCGGTTCAATTGCTTCGTAAAGGTATTGATGTACTGAGCACAAAAAACGATGCTTACTCAGTCCAAGCCAAAGAAAAGCTAGAAACAATGCTTAATGAGGTTGATAAGAAGCGTTCAGATAAAAACGCGGTAGAACTGCAGCAAATGGAAGAAAAAGAGCGTAACAACGACATGGATGCACTCTTCGGTGATAAGAAAAAGTGGTAAGATTTACCACTACGATTCTCTTTACAAAGGTCGCAAACGCGGCCTTTTTTCATCACTAGTTAAACTGATTTATGATATCTCTCGAAGCGTACCAAGATCTGCTTGGCCCCATTAACCATTTTCTACAATGTGAAACACCTAGTGAATGGGTCGAAGAGGCCAAAAAGCCTGAAAATCTTTCCACCATCTTGATAGATCATTTGCTTTGTGAGCTGAAAGCATAGGTGTGCATATTATTTAAAAGTCCATATTCAACCACTATTATTGCAATCCTCCCTCCTACCGTTTTTCCTGCTAGATCAAAGTACACAACAAGAAAACATAGTAATGTTGTTCCATATAAATAGCGTAGGAAGAAAATTGTGGCAGATACATTGTCTATCAAAGGGGTGACGAGTTATCACCCTAGCAGTCCTGAAACATTAGACATTACGAAGCAGAACACTTTCATTTTTGGATTGAATGGATCTGGAAAATCAACAATTTCAAACTTTTTGTATAAAGCTAACAAATATCCTAGTTGTAGCATTAGTGTTGAAGGTAACTACACTCCTATCGTTTATAACCAAAAGTTTGTGGATGACAATTTTGTTAATAGTTCAGTGCAAGAAGGTGTCTTCACGCTTAGTAAAGATAATGCGGATCTAGAAGCTCAAATTACAAATAAATCTAAGCTGAGAGAAAAGCTATTAGATGCCTTTAATGAAACAAAGAAACTCATTGACGCCGCTGAAAGTGTTCAACGAAAAGCAACCGACTCTGCCATTGAGGAAGTATTCAAACAAAAGTACATAATTGAAAAGACCTCACTTGATCCTTTCCTTAGATCGTTCAAAACCCCTAAACGAAAATTCTATGAACAAGTAAAAAAGCAGAAAGGCGTTACTGACGAGACCATTGAAGCCTTAGATCACGAGTATCAAGAGCTAAATCAATTCGATAAAAATCAACCATCAAAGATATCACTAGAACCAATTCTAGAGATTTCTCCGCAGGATAGTGTCTTGTTATTTGAGCCAATTGTCGGCTCATCAAGTAGCCAACTAACAGATTTCATTAACAAAGTTGACAATCTAGGTTGGGTGAAAGTTGGGCAGGATAACTACCTAGACGACTCACAGACTACATGCCCATTCTGTCAGAAAGAAACTATTGACGAAGAGTTTCGGTCAGAATTGGCCGCTCTATTTGATAAAACATATGAGTCTACTTTGAGGAAAGTCGAACTAGTAGAGAGCTCATACCGTGACAATATAACGAAACACATTGATTCGATTAAGTCTGCATTTGAAAATTGTTCGATATACGACTCTACCCAACACAATGCCGAACCACTATTAGAGCTTCTAGAACACGCTTACACTAGTAACCTAGACCAGATCGTTTCAAAAATTAAGAACCCAACCCTTTCAATCAAGCTTGCCGATTGTACAGAACAGTTCAAACCATTACTCACACTAGCAGAAAGAATCAACAAATCGGTTCAGGCAATTATCGACAAGGCCAAACAATTCAAAGAGAGTGAAGAAAACATTAGATCACGTATGTGGGATTCAGTTAAGTTCCATACAACCCCTGTATTCTCCTTGGAAAAAACACTGTTAGATGAAAAAGAAGAAGAGATTCAGAAGCTTAGAAAACAACAAGAAAAAATAAGACGTATTGGCAAAAAAGTAGCGGATCGAATCAGCTCTCTTCGCTCAAAAACCTCTAATATTGACGACACAATAGAGAGGATCAATGAGAACTTGATCAGTCTAGGTATTACAAACTTTAAAATTGTGGCTTCCACGAATACAGAGCAAAAAAACTTCTTTATGCTTAGTCGAGGAGATAGCTCAGACAACACAACCCCTGTCTTCCGTTCTCTCAGTGAGGGAGAAAAAACGCTTATCACTTTCTTATATTTCATTGAAAAGTGTAATGGCAGTATGAGCAAAGACACCGACATTGCGGCTAAAGAAAAACTGATTGTAATTGACGACCCTATTTCAAGCCTTTCTCAAAATTACATCTATGATATTGCTTCATTGATTCAATCAAAGATCATTAAAGGCCAAAAATTCAAAAAAGTGATTGTGCTTACTCATAGCCTATTTTTCTTCCAAGAACTGATCAAGCTGTCCCCAAACAACGCAGAGCAATTCGATAAGAAGTACACTCTTTATCGCCTAAATAAGAACCAATACTCTAGCGTAGAGCCAATGACACGGGATGAATTGAAAAACGACTACCAGTCTCTCTGGCAAATCCTAAAAGATGTAATGAATGGTAAAGCAAACCCTGTTGTACTTCCGAATGTTATGAGAAACATTACAGAATACTACTTTGGCTTCGTTCACAAGAAGGACAAGCTATCAGGAATACTTAATGACTTAGCAGACAAAGAACCAGAACAAGGTCATAAAGCTTTTTACAGATACATCAATAGAGGCTCACACTCTGATCCAACCAATATAGGCTTAATGGTCAATATAAACCCACAAGCATATTTAGAGCGGTTCGAGGGGATCTTTGTCGCTACTCAGGATAGAGAGCACTATGACTGTATGATGGAACAATAAACGTTACCACTAAGGCATTCATTCAACTTAGCGTCTTGGTAACGAACGGCGGTGTTTGCACACTACCTCAAGTTTGCCAAGACGAAAGCGAGTGTACTTTCGTACATCAACAACTTTAGGTCTCATTTGCAAATCTCCACAAAGACCTGTGTTTGCCACAGGTAGCCTCATCACACAATGTAATAAGCTACTTTGGGTCAGTAGGTAGGAGAATTGCCGAAGTGGTAACTTGAGTATTTTAGTTAAAAACAAACATTAAGTAAATTAGATAGTTAGTAGAGGGCTATAATAGTTTAGCACTTCAACATTCAGCCCCAATTTCAATCGTGTTAAACTCAAAACAAAGCTCAACACAGACACGTAATCATAGATGTATAAAGAATTATTAGAACCAATAAATAGCTTCCTAAAATGCTCAACACCAGACTCTTGGATTGAAGAGGCTCGTAAGCCTGAGAACCTATCGGTGATTTTACGGGATCATTTATTATGCGAGTTGAAAGCTTCGCAGAGTGCGGTTTTCCTGCTTAAACGCTATGTCTTAACCGAAGAAGGTAAAGAACAACTTACTCAATTGGTTGAGCCATATGAGCATTTTGCTTACAAAGGTATTGGCAACCTTGAAACACTCAAAGGTAAAAGCAACATTTCTAAATCAATCAAGCCCAAAGATGGCTGTGCTTACGGGCAGGATATGATTGATAAGATGGTTCTACTGATTAGAGAAGAGCTACACCACTTCTACCAAGTGTTGGAGATCATTGAAGAACAAGGCTTAGAATACCGCCCTATTACAGCAAGTCGTTATGCTAAGGGAATGATTAAACATATCCGCACTTTTGAACCAGCAGCTCTTATCGACAAGCTGATTATTGGTGCATTCATTGAAGCTCGTTCTTGCGAACGATTTGCCAAGCTTGCCCCGTTCCTTGATGAACCAATTGAGAAGTTCTACATCTCATTGCTACGCTCAGAAGCACGGCACTACCAAGACTACTTGGAACTCGCAGAGCAGATTGCAGGTGAAGATATTTCAGAGCGTATTGAACACTTCGCTAATGTTGAAGCTGAATTAATTACCTCTGACGATTCAGAATTTCGCTTCCACTCTGGCGCACCAAAACTGGCTACGTAGCATAAAAAAAACAACAATATAGGTAGCAATATGCACGGTGACTCTTCTAAAGGCCGAGTCGTGCATATTGCTTTTTTGCCAAAATTTGACTTTTCCAGAAAACACATATCATACTGTTTTAATTAAAGAATTTAGATTGATAACAGTTCATTCTGGTAAGTTTTCTGTCTGTTTTTCGATAGTTTCAATATTCCCATGATTTGCGTGAGCTGAAAGCTGGGCAATCAGCGATGTATTTGATCCGTAAATATGCGGTGGATAAAGAAAGCTCGCATACCCTACTCGATTGGTTTAAGCCATACGAAGATTTTGCCTATCGTGGAATTGGCTCCATTGAGACACTAAAGGGCAAAAGTAACATTTCTAAAGCCATTATGGCTAAGTCAGACTCACCTTATAGCCAAGAGCTCATTGATAAAATGGTCTTACTCATTAAAGAAGAGTTACACCACTTTTACCAAGTTCTGGAAATCATGTGTTCCAGAGGGATTGAATACGAAAACGTGACCGCAAGCCGCTACGCAAAAGGTTTGCTCTCATACATGAAGACACATGAGCCAGAGACACTGATCGATAAGCTTATTGTCGGAGGGTATATCGAGGCACGATCTTGTGAGCGGTTTGCAAAGCTCGCTCCTCACGTGGACGATGACATAGCCAAGTTCTACGTTTCTCTGCTGCGCTCAGAAGCACGACATTACCAAGATTACCTCACCATCGCAGAGCAGATCGCTGGCAAAGACATCAGCGAGCGAGTCGCCTATTTTGGCCAAATAGAAGCACAGCTGATTTGCTCAAAAGACAACGACTTTAAGTTTCACAGTGGCGTGCCTACACTCTGAAAAATATTGTGTATTGATTAAAATGATAAAAAGCCCGCTGGTTAGCGGGCTTTGAGTTATTTTTCAATGATTAGTGTGCGTGTAAGTCATCAGATAAGTAACTAGTACGGTTATATACTGGTAAATTCTCCAGAGACTTCAACTGGTAGGCATACTTCTTAAGCAACTCAGCTCGTTTTTCAGCATCTTGATAATCTGCAAGCACCACAGCTTCTAAAGTCACCGTTGTCAAATCAACAGAGGCTGCTTCAGCTTCTTGCAACGCTTTAATGTCATTCGTGAATGCAATCATATTCCAAGCGTAGCTGTTTTCTGGTGTAGCGTAGTAAGTAGTGCCGTTTGAGCGTTTAAATGTACGTAAATCGCTCATTGAGCCAACAGGTTCACTTCGCATACTGATCTTGCGAGCTAATACTTCATCACGCTGATCCACCATATTTCCTGCTGAATGCCAAACCATTGCCGTCAAAATAGCTTTGGTCAATGGAACTTCTTCGAAACGAGGAAGTGCAAAGTAATTACGTACACTCCAACTACCGTAATAAGGCATAGTTTCGATTTTATCGTTCCATGTTATTGCAGTGAAGTCACCTTTTGGTCGAGAGTAATTACCTTGTTCATCTTTGAAGTTCAGATAAAGAAACTCTTCACCCAAAATCAAAGTATCTAGCAAGAGATCCCCTTTCGGATAGAACTGGAAAAATCCATTTGCTAAGCCTGTCGTTTCTGGTAGTTCTAACAGTGATGTCGTAGAGCGATCAGTTGAACGACGCATACCAACACGATCAACTAGTGCCACAGATGCCGCTAGTTTATCTGGCCAATGACCGATGTAATCGATGTAGTTAGAGTAGTTATTTACTGGAGCAGGACGTGGAGCCTTGCCACTGTTTAGGAACTTACCTATCTCACCTACAACTTTTTCCCCTGTTGCTAATGACGCTTTGATAGTGTCATCAAAACATGTCGTCGGGACAAAGTTGATAGGGAAATTATTACGCATTGAATAATTGCCCATGATCTCTGCAAGTTTCTTGTAAGTAAATGAACCGTCAGCTTTCTCAATCTCACACGTATGGTCTGGAGTAATCAGGATGTTTACAAGTTGATCACGCGCTTTATCAACAGCCAATGGAGCACCACAGTAAACGGCAAATGGCCAACGAGTTGCATTTGCTTCGTCACTACAGAACGCTTCCTGTGCTTTTGGCAAGCCCTGCATTTGGATATGTGAAAGAGGGCTAGAGAATACTAACTCACGGTAGCGATCGTATACATGTAGGGCATTACGCCAATCTTGGAACTCTTGAACTCGACGAACTGTGTAACTCATCATCGTCCCTTCAGAGAAGTTCTCTCTCATGCCACGTACTGTACGTTTGTAGTACAGGTCATCGTAAGTTTCTAACTTGTAAGACATAATTTCAGAACGGTTGCGCCCTTCATCATGACGGTTACAGTCATCATTTAAACTTACATTTCCGTCAGTACAAAACGCAAAGTCTCTCATCGGAATCGCAGGGTTTTCCGATACTAGTGCTTTGATTGTACCGTCACTTAGAAGATCCGAAGGAGCCTTGTAAGGATCAAGAATCTCCTCGCGAAGCTGCGCATCATACTGGCCAGCATCGAGATAAACAGTTTGCTCGCTCGTGGTATTGTCTGCTTGATTCACTACCGTTTCAGTAGCTTCAACTTGACGCTTATAACCAAAACGTAAAGCGGCCAAATCATAAGGACCAAAAACCGGTAGTGCATTTAATAGCGATGGGTTGTAATCCATGATCGAAGAATACCCAGGTACTACTTTCAGACCGTGCTCGGCAAGCTCATGATCTTTAAAGTAGTTTGAAGCATCATTACTACCTTTGAAGTTGTGACGAAGACCAAAGTTATGGCCTAGCTCATGTACAAGCGTTTTCGCATAGAATACGCCAACAATGAACAGACTCAGCTCTTCTTGTTGTTTCTCCGTCAAATCAGCCCATTCTTTTAGGCTACCAACTTCGCCTATTTGACCATTGCTCCAAAGAGATGCATCTTGGAAGTTGAAGCTCATACCACCAATAGAACTTGGCAGACTCTTCAATGTAGCACCAGATCGAAGCGCTGAAACTGGGTACATATTGTTCTCAGCCCACAGGCGACGCTCCAACTCTTTGATGGCACTTAAATCTTCAAATGAAACATTCTCATCATTGGCTTCAAGTTCTTCTTTAACAGCGGCAATGACATCGGCCATAGACTCATTCGCCATTGGAGATTGCTCAAACGCAACCATATCTCCCAAAGAAACAACTTCAGTAGACTGAGACGCTTCAGTAATAGAGGCGACAGAGTGTGATGTAGTTGATTCTCCAGTGCTGTTTGTCGCGTTAGATGTAGAACCCGCATCCGGTTTTGCAACTAATTCAACTCGCCCTTTGTTATAATCTTGAGCAATACGATCCCATAGCCAATCAGAGATTGAACGCAAAACACCTGAGTACTGGTTTACATGTGCGTGAACAATTTCGCCTGTCAACGGGTTAACCGCTGAGGGGCCATACCCAGCCAAACCATTGTCTAGCGGCTCATCAATCAAGTTGATAACATTGTATCTCAAATCACCTGACAACTTACCGGAAGGTTCGTGAAGACGAATTTTGGGAACACCCACTTTCTCTAACTGTGGATTAATTCGGTCAATAACATCTTTCGTGACCTGCTTAAAGAACCGTGTTTCTTCATTTTGATCAAAACTGTCCGAAAGATGGTAATCAATAAATTCTAGGCTTGGGTTAAAACGGTGAAGATAGCTAAACTTCTGATCAAATTGTCCATCTACATACGATGGATCAGGACGGCCTACTTCATTAGCAAAGAAGCCAAATGTATCCTCATCACCTTTCAGATACATCACTGGTTCATATTCTGTCGATGAAGAGCGAACAAGGTCGAGAGGCACAAGAGAATAGAATTGAGATGCCGTAAACGACAACTTATCCATGTCAAAGCCGTTACTACTTAGGGAGTTAATCATGCAGCGCCAGTTGTTTGCGATACGATAATCTTGTTTAACTTCAAAGTTAATTACGCCATCGGCTGTAACTTCGTATCCTTTCCAACCCGTGTTGGCGTTTGCAGCAACTCGAGGGCTACCCACTTTCGTATAGCATCCACTTGCGAATGTGAACAACTGGTTCCATGTTGCTTCAGCAACTTTTACATCATCAAAGCTAGGTTCAAAAAAGCGGCGGTCTTGCCAACGCACTTCATTGTTATCTACTTTTTCTTCTTTATTCGTACACTCCCCGTAGTCATTTTCACGACATTGGTAGTCTACGTAGTCAACTGGAATGGAAAGAACTAGACTTGTGTCGTCTGGATTATTGATCCAACGTCCTAATTGACCTTTATCAATTTCTCCCTGGCTAATAACATCAGGGCTAATCATTCGTACCTTCAACTCACCAGATCCCGAGTTATCCTGGCTCGCTTCAAACGCCAGAGTTACAAGCTTTTCTTGTCCCTGCATAAACGGGGCCATTGAGCCTGCAAACTTAGGAGCATTCGCCATAGATGGCATATAAAGATAAACTTGGTCTGTTTTTACATTCGTTTTTTCAAACGAATTTTCTGGTTTGCTTAGTGTGTCATATGCTTGGTCATCTGCGCCACAGCCGGCTAAAATAGCTGTTATTGCAGACGCTAATGCTACTTTTTTAAAATGCATATTATCGTCCTGTTATAATATTTTTTTCCCTAGAAAGAGAACGTTAGTTGTGCAATATAGGTCGCTTTATCAGTATCGAACAAATCGATATTGCCTAGCGTTCCTCGCTCTGCGTCTGAATAGAAACCTGCCGTTGAGACCGTGAATGACGTAGACCAGTTATCCGTAATCCCATATGAGGCATATGCTGACGCCCCATAAGTAAACTGACGACTGCGAGTTCCTTTGTAACTCATGCCATTACCGCCTAAAGCCGAAGCTCCAATCGTTAGATCATCAAAACTATAACTACCGCCTACAGATATGGAGTAAACCCATTCGGTTAAAACTCGGCCATTCATGGTTTCATATTTGTAAAAGTTTTTTCTCACTCTAGGCGTAACGGAATAATTTCCGCCTAGCATTTGAAAACGAATTGGGGTTGATATCCGAATCGCTGTATATAGCTTGGTGTCTTGTGATATTTCTGACGTAGGAATGGTTAGCTGGCCACTTAACCCTATCTTACCTGTCTCACCAAACTCGTAGATATTGGAGTAACTTGCTCCAAAAACAGAGTCTGTTGCATAAGTACCGACTTTATCTTCTAAGGCTCTATAGCCACCTGTAGAAAAATATAGCCCCGTCTTATCTGATAACTTGTAGTTAAGAGTTCCATTCCATGAAAAGTTTCTAACCGAGCGATAATCATTCGTGTCGTATAGATTACTGTCATAGGCAAGTGAAGCTGAACCGCTGACATTACACCAAATACACGAAGACTGTGCTTCTGAGGTCGATTCCGTGTTGCTTTCGCCATTAGTTTGACTATTTTCTTCTGCATATATAGAAGAAGAAAATAATGCACCTAATAGAATAGCGAGCGGCGTTATCTTCCACTTTGTTGTGTGCTGCATATTGTTAACTTCCATGAGATTTAAGTTTATTTGAATAAACTTAAGTTAAACGGTTTACCGAATTACATTTGCACGTGTCCTTCGTAACAAATTGTTCCGATAAGCCTATTAACCGTGAAGAGTTCTCTTTACGGTTAAATCCATATTTATTTTTCAATTTAACGCTTGTGCTACTTTATGGAAAATAATATTAAATTCTAAAAAATTCATTTTTCCTATATGTAACAAATTATGATATTTTTCGAGTCACTTCTCTTTTTTAACTCTGTATTTTGGATGCGTTATTGGTATCGCCGAAAGCAATTTTTTTGTGTAGTCATTTTGTGGATTATTGTATAGCTCTACTGATTTACCATATTCCACTATTTCACCAAAATACATCACTGCAACATTATCTGACACTTGTCTCACTACTGATAAATCATGTGAAATAAAGATAATGGCTAAATTCATTTCTTGCTGTAATTTTAAAAGCAAGTTAATGATTTGTGCTTGGACAGAGACATCGAGCGCTGAAACCGATTCATCGCAGATAAGCAGCTTTGGTTTTAATGCAATCGCTCTTGCGATACCAATACGTTGACGCTGTCCACCGGAGAATTCATGTGGATAGCGATTGATCGCGTTCGCAGGGAGTCCCACCTTCTCGAGTAACTCCAATACCCATTGTTTTCTTTCTTGCTGCGTTCCTACTTTGTGAATAATGAAAGGCTCTTCCAAAATCATACCAATCGTATGTCGCTGATTTAACGATTCAAGTGGATCTTGAAAGACAATTTGCATCTCTTTGCGCAAAGGGCGCATCTCTTTCGCAGAGAGTTTCGTAATATCACGTCCTTCAAAGAAGATCTTTCCGTCGGTTGGCTCAAATAGCTTGAGAATAGTGCGACCAAGCGTACTTTTCCCACACCCCGACTCACCCACAAGACCTAACGTTTCTCCTCGTTTCACTGTTAAGGAAACACCATCAACGGCTTTTACAGTATATCCCTTGGAAAAAAGTTTTTTCCCGGAAACAAAGTGCTGCTTCAATCCTTCGATTCTCAGTATCTCATCCATAATTAACCTCGAAATTCAGGAAATTTTGAAACGTCAATTGGCTTAATTTCGATCAATTGTTTAGGTTCATGCTCTAAACTTGGCATCAATCCCATTAATCGCTCTGTATAAGGGTGTTTAGGGGCATCAAACAATTCAAAAACATCGGCATATTCGACTATCTTGCCGCCATACATGACCGCTACATCATCACATATCTCTGCTACGACACCGAGGTCATGGGTAATAAAGATAACCGCCATGCCTGTCTCTTCTTGCAGTTCATTAATTAACTCCAATATTGAGGCCTGAACGGTAACATCTAGAGCGGTTGTGGGTTCGTCGCAAATCAGAATCTCAGGCTTGCAAGCCAACGCCATTGCAATCATGACTCGCTGTCTCATACCACCAGATAGATTATGTGGGTACTCATCTAAACGCTTTTCAGGCATTGGGATGCGAACTTTTTTCAACATTTCCAACGCCTGTTCACGACGGGCTTTTCTATCTAAATCAGGTCGATGAAGCTTCAATACTTCCATAAGCTGCTTACCTACCGTATGGACAGGATTGAGTGCTGTCATAGGATCTTGGAAGATGATCGAAATACGATCTCCGCGCATGGCATACATTTCATCCGCAGGAAGAGTGACGAGATCTTTGCCTCGATAGAGGATTTCGCCACCAATAACTCGTCCGTACGGCTTAGGCAACAAGCCCATGATAGACATGGACGTGACACTTTTTCCACATCCAGATTCGCCAACCAAACCTAGTGTACGTCCTTTTTTTACATCAAAACTGACACCATGGAGTACTTGTACAGCACCATCATCCGTTTGAAACTCAGTCTCTAAGTTTTTAACGCTTAGAACTACTTCACTGTTCATCTTCCTGATCCTACTTAATTACATCTTGTATCTGTCATCAACAACGGCAACTTTCGGGAATGTCTTACCTGACTTCATCGCTTTCTCAGTTTCCTTTTTGAGCTCTTTGTCGATCCAGAAATTGCCGATATCCATTGGGTGGAAGATGTTTTCTGTCGCCTTAGTCATTGCTGTTTGAGGTGTTTTCAACCAACGCCAATGAACTGCTCGGGTGTAAGGAACCATATAACCAGGGACAATAATATTGGCGTCTGCTACATACTCTTGAATTTGGTGAGAAAGTGCGAAACGCTTCTCTTGGTCAAATTCAGCATCGTATGCTTCGATCAACTTATCTAACTCAGGACTGCTGTAATTGGTATGAGCGTTGGTTTGAGGTTTATTGGCGTTGTCTGAATGCAAATACTCCCAATATGCAGGGATTTCACCTGAGCCCATATTTAGAAATGCCAGTTGATGTTTCTTTTCAAGGATGTATTTAAACGCTGAAGAGCCATCCACCAGGTTCAAAGTAAACTCCAAGCCAGCGAGTTTAGCTTGCTCTTTTAAGAAGGCGATTCGAGGAGTCCACGATTGGTAGCCGTAAGTAATGGCAAAAGACAATCTTTGCCCTTTTTCATTCACGCGAATACCATCAGCACCGATTTTGTCGAAGCCTGCTTTCTCAAAATAAGCGATGGCTTTTTCTGCATCAAATTCAGGTGCTTTATTGTCTGGCTTGTCATATTGTCCGTGACCGAAACCAAGACCATGAGGCTTACGTGAATAATCGCCACGCATGATGTTCGTGATCATACCGTCATAGTCTGTTGAAAGCATGATCCCCTTACGAACATTGATGTCATTCAGTAGCGGCATAGCAGTATTCATCCACAAACCACCAGCGCCCTGTGGAGCTTGGTTATAACCCCAAAATTTCTGGATATACCCTTTCTCAAAGCCTTCAGAATCGGCTTTGCTGTGCCAATACTCCGGTAGAATCATATCGAAGAAATCAAGACTGCCTTTTTCGAAATGTTTCAAGGCAATATCTTGATCACGAATGACATTAATGCGAACTTTGTCAACATTGTAACGGTTTTGGTAGTAGCGATTACTGTAGCCCCACCAATCCTCGCCAACGTGCTTAAAAGTAACGCGTTTGCCTTTTTCTACATTTTCCATGTAATAAGCGGCTGTAGTGGGTTCTGCCTTAAAGTTAAATGCACGAACAAAGTTGTCTGGCATACCATCTTTATTGTCGTCTTTAGTACCTTTAAAGAAGTGCTCCGGACGGGGCTGTACACCATTACTTGCCATGTTGATCAGCACCATCAAGGCATCATCACTCTGCGCAGTGGCCGTTTTGATAGCAATGGTGTAGTCGTCATACTTGACGACTTCTTTTATGCTGTTGGTGAAGAAATCGTTATACCAAGGGTCGATGATGTCCTTTGACTGATAATACTTCATCATAAACACATAATCGTCGGCGGTAACACTTTCACCATCAGACCACTTTGCGTTCTTATCCAGCTTAAAGTAGACAGTTTTGTTGTCCGCATCAAAAGCCCAAGAGTCTGCTAATTGAGGAATCCACTTACCTGTATTAGGGTGGCGCTGCGCGAGTTTTGGCGCGCCATCCATAAAGTAATGGCGTAAACCAGAGTTGGCATCAGGACCAACACTTCTCAATGTCTGAGGGAAACTCACCATATAGGTCGTTAGCGTACCGCCACGTTTGGCTTCTTCTGAAGCAAATAGCGGCTCGTTTTTATTCGTTAACCAATTAAGGTCACTAGGCAGAGATTGTGCGAATGTCTGAAAACTCAAAGCAGACAAAGCAGCTAATGTAGCGAGACTTACTTTTGTGTATTGCATCTGTGTATCTTCCTTGAAACTGATACTTATACGTATCGAGTAAATTTCTTTGGATCAAAGGCTGCGCGGATCGCTTCACCAATAAAAGTCACCATAACTAATACCGCTACGATAGACGTAACGACAGATGACACGATCCAAGGAGAGTCTAAGTTCGATTTACCTTGTTGTAATAATTCACCCCAACTTGGCGTTGGTGGCATTAGGCCTAGCCCTAAATAGTCCAAAGCGGTTAGCGCTGTAATGTTACCCGCAATAGTGAATGGAGCTAGGGTTACTATCATCACCATTGTATTCGGCAAAATATGGTGCAATAGAATTCGCATGGTCGAGGCACCTAGCGCTTTCGCAGCCATCACATACTCTCGAGCAGATTCTTTATATGTCATGGTGCGCATGTACCAAGTCATCCCCATCCAGCCAAATAACACGTTTATAGCGACAAATAACGCGAAGGTTGGTTGGGTGATAGAAACGAGAATCATAATGACATAGAGGAACGGCACCATAGACCATATTTCAATCAGCCTTTGGACGAACAGATCAAACTTGCCACCAAAGAATCCCATTGCACAACCGACTACGGTGCCAATTGCATAGGATATCGCCATCGTAACCAGCGCAAATCCCATCGCAGTTCTGAAGCCATACACCAAGCGCGCCAAAATATCTCGTCCAATGACATCAGTTCCTAGATAATGCTTCGTCTCTGCATTGGGCGCTGTTGGAGGAAAGTCACCCGAGAAATCTTGTTCGTATGGATTCCAAGGAACGATTGGCATGAGTACAAAGTTGCCTTCATCCGCTTGGGCAAACTTTTTCTGCAGCACTCGATAATCTGCTTCACTAGCATAATCCAAACCGAAATCTGTTCCTGAGCGCACATCACTAATCACTGGGAAAAACCAATCCCCTTGGTACTTTACGATTAAAGCTTTGCTATTAACTAATAACTCAGCGAATAGAGACAGAACCAGTAAAGTCGCGAGAACAATAAATGACCAATAGCCACGTTTAATATTCTTGAATGCCTTAATTTTCTTTTGAGTTAATGGACTTACAGTAAACATCAGGCACCAAACCTTACTCGTGGGTCAGTTAATGCCACACAAAGATCTGAAAGAATATTGCCCACCATCAACATAACAGCATTAATAGCAACAATACCCATTACAACGGGGTAATCACGCTCAATAATAGATTCGTAACCAAGAAGCCCTATACCATCAATATTAAAAATAACTTCGATCAAAAATGAACCTGTCATAAAGAACAATAGAGAATTACCAAAATGACTTGCGATTGGAATTAAGCTATTTTGCAAAGCATGCTTTTTAACTGCTTTTTTAAAAGGCAGCCCTTTAGAAATCGCGGTACGGATATAATCTGAAGAAAGGTTTTCCATTAAACTATTCTTCATCGTCATTGTTAACGTTGCAAAGTCGCCAATCAAATAACAAATAAGCGGCAAGACTGCGTGCCACATAATATCTTTAAATTGAAGCCAGAAGGTTTCATAGTCATCAAAGTCATCGCCGACAAAACCACCCATAGGAAACCATTCAAGGTTATAGGCGAAAACGGTGATCAAAAATACGCCAACAACATAACCAGGCAAAGCATAACCAACAAAAATCATTATCGATGATGCTGAGTCAAAAACAGAACCGTGCTTTATAGCTTTGTAATAACCTAAGGGTATGGAAATAAAATAACTGATAAAAAACGTCATGCCGCCATAAAATAAGGAAACAGGAAGACGCTCGGCGATCATAGTCCCAACAGGCTCATAATAGCGCGTGGATTCACCAAAATCTAAGACAAGAAGACGAGTCAACCAATCCCAATAAGCTTCAACAACCGGTTTATCTAAACCGTAGAAAGCGTTTAGCTCTGCCATTTGATCTTCGGAAAGGGCAGAATTGTTGCCAGCGACACTGACCGTAGCGCTATCACTGCCAGAATGCATACTTGCCAGCATACGCTCTACAGGGCCACCAGGCACAAAACGGGTAATGGCAAAAATTAAGATGGTAATGCCAAGAAACGTCGGCACGATTAACGCCATACGTCTGAGGATATAAGATAACACCTACGCTCTAACTCCATGCTGTGACAAATTGATTGTCTTAAGACCACAACGACCTTGTTGCGGCCAAACGATAATTTCTGATGATATATAATCACAAAAATATCAATAAGTATGTTCTCAGTTACAATCCGCAACATTTGAACGCTCTGTCTTACATATATTTTTTAGTTAATCACACGGTAAAACGTATGAAAGTGTGGTTATGATTACGAATAATTAACACACAAGCATCAATTAAAAACCAAATGTTAGGGTGATATCAAATTCGGCTTTTCTAATATAGAGCGCGTTACGGATCCAAACATGCATAGATAGTCGACTCCCATTCACTTTACCGCATAACAAACCCATTCACCGAACCAATAGAAAACTCAACAATCCAAAATTCATTTGATTTTACTTGCCCTATCAAATAAAAATGCACTCTTTGATAGTCACAAAAAGTGCATAAAAATTCAATATAAATATTTTCATGACGCGCCATTTATTTTGCGACAAGCATCACAATAAAAACAGCATAAGTATCAATCTATGAGCTCAAGCTATTTGGTTAGGCTTGTATTTATAGCTTGCAAGACTGCCTCAGGATCTACTGCCTGCGTAATTGGCCGTCCGATAACAAGGTAATCAGAACCTGCTTGTACCGCTTCAAGTGGTGTCATGATACGACGTTGATCACCTTGTTCTGAGCCGAGTGGGCGAATACCCGGCGTAACCAATTTAAACTCTTTGCCCAGCGCATTCTTCAGCAGCGAGGATTCTTGAGCAGAACAAACAACACCATCCAAACCAGAATTCTTCGTCAACGTAGCTAAGCGAATTACGTGATCTTGTGGTGCAACGTTCAAACCAATGCCAGCTAGGTCGTTTTGCTCCATGCTGGTGAGTACGGTCACACCAATCAGTAACGGGCGATCTTTACCATAAGGTTCAAGAATCTCACGAGATGCTGTCATCATCCGTTCGCCACCACTTGCATGTACATTCACCATCCAGACACCCAACTCAGCGGCTGCTCGAACGGCTTTTGAACATGTATTTGGGATATCATGAAACTTCAGATCTAGAAAGACAGAAAAACCACGTTTATGAAGCTCACGTACGAAATCAGGACCAAATAGCGTAAACATTTCCTTGCCTACTTTTAGGCGACATGACGCAGGATCAATTCTATCTACGA
Source organism: Vibrio sp. 03_296 (assembly GCF_002265885.1). Lineage (NCBI taxonomy): Bacteria > Pseudomonadati > Pseudomonadota > Gammaproteobacteria > Vibrionales > Vibrionaceae > Vibrio > Vibrio sp. 03_296. The sequence goes on along the minus strand of NZ_NPKW01000148.1, from coordinate 76,364 downwards.
AGGCCAGTGCATCGGCTTTATTATCGTAATCCAGTGCGACAATAACTTTTTGGTCGATCATTTCATCTCCTAACTGTTTTTGGTTCTTATTAAATAAAAGGTTAAAAAAATGCAGCGAACAGAAACTCTGTCAGCTGCATTGAAACTATTCGCCATCCAATCCTCGGATTGGCTTGATCGTCCCCCACCCTTTACAGGAAGGACAATGCCAATAAAGGGAATGCGTAGAAAAACCACATTTGCGACATCGGTAATGAGGCTTAATTTTAAGCTGCTCTCCGACCATTGCCTGCAGCGTTGTTAAGCTTTCTTTGGCCCTTCCATCTTCCGCTTCTGCAAGATGATAGTCCATCAATCGATAAAAACCTTTCATCGTCGGGTTTTTAATTAATTGCCTTGTTAACAACTCTTGGGCAGCACCAACACTTTCGTGATGTGCAACCAGTTGGGCCAGCATTAGCTCAGCAGACACACCTGCTTTTTTACTAATACACGCGCGCAGAAATTCGACAAGTTGATCTTCTTGGCCTAGATGGTGGTAACACTCAGCAAGAATAGGCAACGCTTCACTAACGAAATCCGCATCTTGTTCTAGAACATGTTCTAGATACTCGATCGTCTTGCGATATTCTTCCATCTCGAGGTAAATACGCCCAAGAGAAATCGATGCTCTCACACATTTAGGATCTTCTTGCAGTGCTTTTTTGAAATGGCTGATGGACTTGGTTTTATTGCCATCCGCTTGTTCTAACATCGCTAGCTCACACCAATAATGGGCGATGTTTTTTCTGATCGATTTTTTTCCAGTCTTCACTAAAAGGTGGGCATAGTGAATCGCTTTGTCCCACTCTCGTGTCTGCTGATAGATTAAGACTAATTGCTGTAAAGCAGCATCACGATGTTCTGGCTCTTCAACTAACTGCTCGAATATTTTTTCCGCGCGGTCCAGAAAACCCGACACCATATAGTCTTTCGCCAACTGTTGTAGCGCGATGTTTTTTTGTTCAATGGTCAAGCCGGAACGAGAAATCAAATTTTGATGTATACGAATGGCACGATCAACTTCCCCTCTAGAACGGAAGAGATTTCCTAACGCCAGATGAGTATCAATCGTATCGTTATCGACTTGAAGCAACTCAATAAAGTGATCTACCGCTTTGTCCGATTGATCAGACAGCAGTAAGTTCAGCCCCGTCACATATTGTTGAGAGATCTGATTGGAGTGCTTCTGCTTGTCATCCTGTGCGCTGCGATGGCCCATATACCAACCATACGCAGCGGCAATAGGAAGTAACAAGAAGAGTAATTCAAGCATTAAACCGATTCGCCCTTACGCTTGTTTTTCGACCTGTGTGCTTTGCTTTTTGATCTGTTTGTTTAGCTTTCTGATTTTTAATCGCATCTTAAACTGCAAGCTAGCAAAAATAGCCCACGCCAATGCAAAGCCTGCGACAAACACACCACCCAGCAAAGTGGACAAATGAAAATCCCCTTTTGCCAGTAAGTAGTTGAAAGTAACAACTTCTTGATTCTGAGAACCTAACGCCAGTGCAATAAGAAAGAGAGCTATTACAGCAATGATTTTTATAATTTTCATCTGTCATCACCTTGAAGATATCAGCCGATACAATTATGCAGGAAAACCCACCTGCCGACCACGGATAATAACAATTATCTGACGATAAAAAAGCGGCATACTCTAGGTATGCCGCTTTTAAATCACGATTTATGTAAATCAGCCAATGTTTACGCGCTCGCGCAACTCTTTACCTGGCTTGAAGTGCGGTACGTATTTACCTTCTAGTTCCACTTTATCGCCAGTCTTTGGATTACGACCAACACGCGGTTCACGGAAATGAAGCGAGAAACTACCGAAACCACGAATCTCGATACGATCACCGCTTTCTAAGGTTGAAGCCATATGCTCCAAAATATCTTTGACAGCATCTTCTATCTCTTTGGCTGAAAGATGTGTCTGTTCAGCGCAGAGTCTTTCAATCAGTTCAGACTTAGTCATAGTTTCCCTCTTCGAGTCATTTTTATCACTTATTATAGTAAGTAATATCAATTACACCAAATACTTGCTACAAATTGTAGTGAAAAATCCGCTACTTGGATGTAATCCTTTTGGGGAAATTTCATTTAAGCCCCAGCCAAAAGCTAGGCGGCAATATTCAGTGAAATTACTACTACAGTCACCATTAAAACTTATAGCAGACTTTCGTGTAAAAAAAAGGAGCCTTTCGGCTCCTTTTTTAAGACGTCTATTATTCGCCTTTAGCGGCTTTGAAAGCGTCAGCCATAGCATTACCAAACGCAGCATCGTCTGCTTTGTTGATGCTTGCCATTGCTTCTTGCTCTTCAGCTTCGTCTTTCGCTTTGATTGAAAGGTTGATTACGCGGTTCTTACGGTCAACACCAGTAAATTTCGCTTCAACTTTGTCACCAACGCTTAGGATCAGTGTTGCGTCTTCAACGCGATCACGTGAAACTTCAGACGCGCGGATGTAACCTTCTACGCCATCTTCTAGCTCGATAGTTGCGCCTTTAGCGTCAACTGCAGTTACAGTACCGTTAACTAGAGCACCTTTCTTGTTGTCAGCAACGTAAGCATTGAATGGGTCGTTTTCCATTTGCTTGATGCCTAGAGAGATACGCTCACGCTCTGCGTCTACTGCTAGAACTACTGCAGAGATTTCGTCGCCTTTCTTGAATTCGCGAACCGCTTCTTCGCCAGCTACGTTCCAAGAAATGTCAGATAGGTGAACAAGACCGTCGATACCACCGTCTAGACCGATGAAGATACCGAAGTCAGTGATTGACTTGATCTTACCAGTTACTTTATCGCCTTTAGCTTGAGCTTCAGCGAATGACTGCCATGGGTTAGCTTTACACTGTTTCAGACCTAGAGAGATACGACGACGTTCTTCGTCGATTTCAAGAACCATAACCTCAACTTCGTCGCCAACATTAACAACTTTAGATGGGTGGATGTTCTTGTTAGTCCAATCCATTTCAGAAACGTGTACTAGACCTTCAACGCCTTCTTCGATTTCAACGAAACAGCCGTAGTCAGTTAGGTTAGTTACGCGACCAGATAGTTTGTGACCTTCTGGGTAACGCTTAGCGATTGCTACCCATGGATCTTCACCTAGCTGCTTAAGACCTAGTGAAACGCGAGTGCGGTCACGATCGAACTTAAGAACTTTAACTAGGATCTCGTCACCAACGTTAACGATTTCAGATGGGTGCTTAACACGCTTCCACGCCATATCAGTGATGTGTAGAAGACCGTCAACGCCACCTAGATCTACGAACGCACCGTAGTCAGTTAGGTTCTTAACGATACCTTTAACTTCAGAACCTTCTTGTAGAGTTTCTAGAAGCTCGTCACGTTCTACTGTGCTTTCAGATTCGATAACTGCGCGGCGAGATACAACTACGTTGTTACGCTTCTGGTCAAGCTTGATTACTTTGAACTCTAGCTCTTTGTTTTCTAGGTGAGCAGTGTCACGGATAGGACGTACGTCTACTAGAGAACCTGGAAGGAAAGCACGGATACCGTTTAGTTCAACAGTGAAACCGCCTTTAACTTTACCGTTGATGATACCAACAACAGTTGCAGCTTCTTCGTAAGCTTTCTCAAGAACGATCCAAGCTTCGTGACGCTTCGCTTTCTCACGAGAAAGTTGAGTTTCACCGAAACCGTCTTCTACAGCGTCCAGAGCAACGTCTACTTCAGAACCAACTTCAACTTCAAGTTCGCCAGCAGCGTTCTTGAACTGTTCAGCAGGAATTGCAGACTCAGACTTAAGACCAGCGTCAACAAGAACGTAGCCGTTTTCGATAGCTACTACAGTACCTTTAACGATAGTACCTTGTTGGAATTCAGTCTCGTTTAGAAACTCTTCAAAGAGTTGAGCAAAAGATTCAGTCATTTATTTAATCTTCAAAAAATTAAACTTCCATGGGTATCCTACCGCATGGGGTTATTAAATTCGCCAATCATCATCCTTGCGATCGACGTTCTTACCTGCCTGAGTGAAATTACTCAGCCAGCTTAGATTCGATATATTGTAGTGCCTTTTCGACCACTTCGTCGATACTCATCGAGGTAGAATCTAGCACAAGCGCATCCTCTGCAGGGCGTAATGGTGCCACTGGGCGGTTACGATCGCGATCGTCACGCTCTTGGATCTCGCTTAAAAGGTCGTCAAATCTAACATCTAACCCTTTATCTTGCAACTGTTTAAGGCGACGATGTGCACGTTCTTCCGCGCTCGCATCAAGAAAGATTTTAGCTTTGGCATTTGGAAAAACAACCGTTCCCATATCACGGCCATCGGCCACCAAGCCAGGCGCTGCTTCAAATGCTCTTTGACGACGCAGCAAAGCTTCACGAACACGAGGCAATGCTGCCACTTTTGAAGCCGCCATGCCCGTTTCTTCTTTACGCAATTCTTTAGAGACATCCTCGCCTTCAAGAATCACTTTAACCAAGTCGCCTTCAGCAACAAACTGTACGTCCAAATGAGTGGCAAGTGGGACTAATGCATCTTCAGACTCTGTGTCTACGCCATGATGAATAGCAGCCAGTGCTAGTACGCGGTAGATCGCACCAGAATCTAATAATTGAAAGCCGAGTTTCTTTGACAGCAGCATGCAAAGGGTACCTTTACCCGCACCACTTGGTCCATCTACGGTCACTACCGGAGTCTGAGACGACATGTTTTTCTCCACCTTTTGTTTTCTTTCTCGGGTTAATACCCAGTTTCAGAGGCGCGTATTATAAAGGGAATCGCTAATTGGGGCGAGGAGAAATCCCTAAGTAATCGATTACATTGACGATCTAATCGACCATAATGAAAAACGGCGAAAGTGAAAACCTTCGCCGTAATGATGGCAGCCTGCGCGTACGCATTAAACGATTGGCTTTTGTCCACGCTCAGCCAGTTTAAGAATCACACTGTCTGCCACTTTTGCCGCGCTACCGGCTAATTTATCTGCCAGTTTTTTCTTTTGTACATAATGTACTGCCAGAACGGTTTTTTCTTTGCATGCCGCGACAATGAGATCATCGGAAGTCGCAATCTCATCCACTAATCCTAACGCATGAGCCTGCGTTCCAAACCAGTGCTCCCCTGTTGCGACTTTTTCAAGCTCTAATTCAGGGCGACGTTCACGAATAAAATCTTTAAACAGATCATGCGTTTCTTCCAATTCTTGCTTAAATTTCTCTCGAGCTTTGTCGGTATTTTCACCAAACATAGTTAAGGTGCGCTTGTATTCACCGGCCGTCATTTGTTCAAACTCAATATCATGCTTCTTTAATAGCTTGTTGAAGTTTGGAATCTGGGCAATGACACCGATTGAGCCAACGATGGCAAAAGGGGCAGAAACAATTTTATCCGCAACACAAGCCATCATGTAACCCCCACTGGCTGCCACTTTATCAACCGCAATAGTGAGCGGTAATCCCGCGGCTTTAATACGATCCAATTGTGACGAGGCCAAGCCATAACCGTGAACCATACCGCCGCCAGATTCTAGACGCAGCAATACTTCATCTCCTTCCCCTGCAACGGCTAGAATGGCGGTGATCTCTTCGCGTAATGATTTCACTTCTTTCGCATCGATACTGCCATTGAAATCCAAGACAAACAGATGTGGTTCACGCTTGTGATCCAATTTACCTTCTTTGGCGGCTTTTTTTATCTCTTTTTCACGCAGCTTATCTTTCTCTTTTTCTTCCTTCTTCTCAGCTTTATGACGTGCTTTGAGATAAGCCTCATCGTGAAGATAATGCTCCAAGTGTTCAACATTGCTCTTGTGCAACTCCGACAAGTCGGTAATTTCTAACTCGCCTTTGATTGCGGAAGATTTTCCACTCACAGATTTGGCCAGTATGAGTAACACGACAACGGCCACAATAAAGGTAACGACTTTCGCTAAAAACAAGCCGTAATCTAATAAAAATTCCAATGTAATATCCCCTAGAGTGTGAATTGGTGTATTGTAACCATCTTGTCACGATTACCAAGACTTTCCGTTGCATATCTGTTTGATTTTGCAACGCAGGATAGAACAAATAGAAATATAAGGATTGAGCACAGTGGATTATTCAATCTCTACAGATGCCCTGAAAGATAAAGTTATACTGGTGACGGGTGCTGGTGCTGGCATCGGTCGTCAAGCTGCATTGACCTACGCAAAACATGGTGCCACCGTAATTCTCTTAGGCCGTAACGTTAAGAACCTTGAATCCGTCTACGATGAAATAGAAGCCTCTGGTTACCCACAAGCGGCAATCATCCCTCTTGATCTCAAAGGTGCCACCAAACAAAACTACATCGATATGGCTGAAACCATTGAGGGCCAATTTGGTCGCTTGGACGGTTTACTGCATAACGCAGGCGTCTTGGGCACCTTAAGTCCTTTCGATCAAATCAGCGAAGAAGACTTTGATGACATCTTACAAATCAATGTCAAATCCGAATTTTTGATGACCCAAGCGTTATTGCCATTACTGCGTAAAGCACAAGCGGGTCGCATCATATTCACCTCATCCACCGTAGGCCATTCTGGCCGCGCATTTTGGGGTACCTACGCCATTTCTAAATTTGCGGTTGAAGGTATGATGCAGATCCTAGCCGATGAATTCAGCAATTCTCCAATTCGTGTTAATGCCATTAATCCAGGTGCCACACGCACACGAATGCGCGAAAAAGCCTACCCTGGTGAAGATGCAAATACACTGAAAACACCAGCAGATTTGATGCCGCTTTATCTCCATTTAATGGATCCTGCAACCACTGACGTGAATGGCCAATGCATTGACGCACAACCAAAGCGCTAGCGCAGATTCTCGCTACTTCCATTGATTAGAAAGGCAGCAAACGCTGCCTTTTTTCATTTTCTGTACGATAAAAATCTTGCGCCTTTCTGGTAGTTAAATATACTGTATGTATATACAGGTATTTTATTATGCAGAACATCATTCAGACCTTAAAAAACCAACAGTTGATTTGGCATGCAAATTCAACAAGGTGCGCTAATGAATCTCGTTACCAAACTTCTGGTATTGATGAGTTAGATAAACTGCTTGGTGGTGGATTCCCACAGCATGGTGTGGTGGAAATGGAATCTGCACTCGGCATCGGTGAATTGCGCTTACTGGCTAATTATCTTAAACAGCAGCAGGATCTGATCGTGCTGATCCATCCCCCTGCCGTTTTGAATGCCGCTTTTTGGCGTAATATGGATTTTCCCTTAGCCAATTGTCTCGTGATCCACTCAGTGTCAACCAAAGAAGCATTATGGGCCACCGAGCAATGCCTAAAAAGCGGAGTGTGTCGTACCGTTATCCTTTGGCAAGATGAGATGGAGATTCATCAAGTCAAACGCTTACAAATGGCCAGCGAGCAAGGGGGTTGTGTACTGTTTATGTTCCGCCCTTATCAATCACATCGCCTTTCTTTACCACTGTCCTTAAGCTTGCGTCTTTCGCCTACCGAGCACGGCATACATGTCGAACTCTTAAAACGCCGAGGGGGATGGGGACAAGGAGCTGTTGATATTGATTACCACCGTCAGTATCCCCAGCTGACACTGGCAAGCCAAATACCAAACCACACTGTCATTCCTTTTCCTGCCGTTATGCAGGGGTGAACATGCACTTATGGTTATATCTGTCGTTTCCTCGACTGCAAACAGACTCTATGCTGGCGACACAACATCCCCTTGCTGTGGTGCATCCTCAGTCACACCAAGTGGTTCAAATAAACGATTTGGCCTCAGATGTGGGTCTTGCTGTCGGTATGGGATTAGCCAGTGCCGCAACACTTTGCTCCCAGCTACAAGTTATTGTTTATGATGAAAAATTGGAACATCGCAAACTCAAAGAGATCGCACAATGGCTCTATTTTATGACGGCTGACCTCGTGTTAGATCCTCCGAGTGGTATATGGGTACGTGTCAGCCATATGCTGAATCTCTATCAAGGGCTTGATAATTACTGGCACACTCTCAGTGAGCACCTAGCGACACTGGCAGTCAGCTACCACGCTTCGACGGGGTTTTCTCCCCTATCGGCGAAATTACTTGCCAAGGCAGGACATCCGATCATTAGCGACAACCAAACGGATCTACTCACAAAAGTAAAAAAACACCCACTCACATTTAGCGAATTGAAAGCCACCACTATCGAAAAACTGCAACGTATTGGTATCCATACATTCGATGCACTGCTGACGCTTCCTTTACAAGAGCTCGCTCGACGTTTCGATATCGAACTGGTTAATTACATTGGAAAGTTAACTGGCCAACTCAAGCACCCAGTGGACTTTTATCATCCACCTTCTCGTTTTAAACAGGAATTAGAACTGCTGTTTGAGTTAGACAATGTCCAATGGCTGGAAAAGCCGCTAGAGAAGCTATTTAGGCAGTTAGAGAGCTACCTCACCATACGCAATAAAACCGCGCATGAGCTGCAACTCACCTTATTCCAACGTAATGACTTAAGCGAGGCTATTTCTCTTCACTCCGCGCAAGGTGAGTATCGTAGCCAACAATGGCGAAAGCTCTCCGCTCTAACTTTAGAATCCACGGTTCTTCAGGCTCCCGTTACACGTCTGCAACTAGAGGTCATCCGTGAAGGAGAGCCCAACGCTCACCCAACGGATCTCTTTTCTCATCGAACTGGGCAACTCTCTCGCCTCGAGTTGTACTCACTGTTGCAAGCAAAATTAGGCGCAGATTCCATAGCCACTTTGAGCTTGAATCATGATCCTAGACCAGAAAAAGCAACCCGTTACCAATCAACATTAACGGAAGCTCCAAGCGAAGAGATTGAATGCCAGCTACTACGCCCAAGTTTTTTACTCCCTACACCAGAGCCCTTGCAGCATCATGTTTCTTTGATACATGGTCCTGAACGTATTGTCAGTGGTTGGTGGGATGGCGATGAGATCATGCGTGATTATTTCATTGCGAGAACCGATCAAGGCCAGTGGCTTTGGGTATTTCGCGATCAAAAAAAGCAGTGGTTTTTACACGGTTTATTTTGTTAATCAATGAAGGTCGTTATGTTTTACGCTGAACTCTTTTGCCAAAGCAACTTCTCTTTTCTGACGGGGGCTTCTCACCCTGAAGAACTCATCGTGCAGGCGAATTTTTTAGGCTACCACTCGCTGGCGATCACGGATGAGTGCTCACTGGCAGGCATCGTAAGAGCCCACAGTGCCATTAAGCAACATCAACTTTCGGTCAAACAAATCGTTGGTAGCTTTTTTAAACTCAATACAGAATGTCAGTTTGTCTTGCTCTGCCCCAACCGCGAAGCCTACGCTGAATTATGTCGAATCATCACCAACGCTCGTCGACGTTGTGAAAAAGGTCAATACCAACTGTCGCAGTGGGATGTCATGTCGATAAAACATTGCTTGCTCATCTGGCTTCCGACAGGGCAAACGAGCGATGAACAATGGGCGACATGGCTTTCTCGTTATCAACAATCACGTCTTTGGCTTGGCTTACAGCGCCATCTTCGCCATGATGATGAACATTACCTTCATCACTGCCAAACATTGGCAAACCAGTTTGATTTGCCCATCACAGCCTGCGGTGGAGTATTAATGCACAGACCCGAGCGATTACCTCTACAGCACACGCTCACCGCCATTCGCCAAGGTTGTACGGTAGAACAATTGGGCACACAGTTATTGACCAATGCAGAGCAGTCTCTGCGTTCGGAGAAGAAACTCCGCAAGCTGTTCAAACCTCAGTGGCTAGCAGAGAGTCTGTATATCGCCAGCCTATGCAGTTTTGACCTTGACAGTTTACGCTATGAATACCCAAGCGAGTTGATTCCTGATGGCTACACACCCGACTCTTACCTCGAACATCTTGTCGAACAGGGCAAGAAACAGCGCTTTCCTGAAGGAGTCCCTAACGCTATCGAGCAAACGATTCAAAAAGAGCTCGCCCTGATTAAAGAGCAAAAATACCCATTTTTCTTCCTCACTATCCATGACATTGTCATGTTTGCCAAACAGCAAGGCATTCTCTACCAAGGCCGAGGTTCGGCGGCCAATTCCGTCGTCTGCTATTGCTTACAGATCACCTCCGTTGACCCTAGACAGATCGCGGTACTATTCGAGCGTTTTATCAGTAAAGAGCGTGATGAGCCGCCAGATATTGACGTTGATTTCGAACACGAGCGACGTGAAGAAGTCATTCAATATATCTATCAAAAGTATGGTCGCCAAAGAGCCGCGCTGGCAGCGACGGTTATCTCCTATCGTTTCAAAAGTGCCGTTCGACAGGTAGGAAAAGCCTTGGGTATCGAGGAAACACAGCTCGATTTTTTCTTGAAGAACATCAACCGTCGTGATCGCCAGGCTGGCTGGCAAGTACAACTCGTCGAACTGGGTTTAAGACCCGACTCACTCAAAGGGCAACACTTTATTCAGTTAGTCGAAGAAATCATTGGTTTTCCTCGTCATCTTTCACAGCATGTGGGTGGGTTTGTTATCTCTTCTGGGCCACTATACGAACTGGTTCCAGTCGAGAATGCCGCCATGCCTGAGCGCACCATTATCCAATGGGATAAAGACGATCTTGAGAGCCTAAAGTTACTGAAAGTCGATGTTTTATCTCTTGGTATGCTTACCGCAATCCGTAAGTGCTTCCGCTCAATTGAGCAACATCACCAACAACGACTTTCTATTGCCGACATTACTCGCCGCCAAGATGACCAAGCCGTCTACAAGATGATTCAAAAAGCCGACACTATCGGCGTCTTTCAAATTGAATCTCGAGCGCAAATGAGTATGTTGCCACGGCTTAAACCTGCGTGTTACTACGATCTTGTGATTCAGATTGCGATTGTCCGCCCAGGCCCGATTCAAGGTGATATGGTCCACCCTTTTCTAAAAAGACGTGATGGAGAGGAGCCGATTAGTTATCCATCGGTACACGTCCAAGAAGTATTAGAACGAACACTCGGTGTACCGATTTTCCAAGAACAAGTGATTAAATTGGCGATGGTGGCTGCGGGATTCAGCGGCGGAGAAGCCGATCAATTGCGCCGCGCTATGGCGGCATGGAAAAAAAACGGTCACGTCTTCAAATTCAAAACAAAGTTAATCAATGGCATGTTGGAAAGAGGCTATGAGTTAGACTTTGCAGAACGTATCTTTGAGCAAATTTGCGGCTTTGGTGAATACGGTTTTCCAGAAAGCCACTCCGCTTCCTTCGCAGTTTTAGCCTATTGCTCTGCTTGGTTAAAACACTACTACCCAGCTGAGTTTTATACTGCGCTACTCAACAGCCAGCCCATGGGTTTTTATAGCCCATCACAGCTGGTGCAAGACGCCAAAAGGCATGGTATTGCTGTGCTACCCATTTGTGTCAATCTCTCTAATGCAGAACATCAACTGGTGACGTTAGCATCCGGCGAGTTAGCCATTCGCCTTGGTTTCAATCTGATCAAAGGGTTAAGCCACGAAGGCATCACTCGCCTACTGACTCACCGCCCCGCACAAGGCTACCAATGCATAAGCGAAGTGAAACAAATCCTGCGTCAGGCAAAAGATATCCAGAGCCTTGCCTCTGCTAATGCGTTTTATCAATTGGCTGACAATCGCTATTTAGCTCGCTGGCAGGTGATGGACAACCTTGATGAACTGCCTTTATTCCAAACATTACCCAGCATAAGCAACAACCCTTTAACGAAGCCAAGCGATTATCAAAATGCATTAGAGGACTATGCGGCAACAGGGCTCTCTTTGGCTGAGCATCCCGTCGCTCTGCTAGAAAAAGCGGGCGGCTTAACACGCTTTACGCGCGCCAACCAATTAAACCAATGCTCTCATCGCTCATTGGTGACGGTGATCGGGCTGGTGACCGGAAAACAATCTCCCGGAACCGCCGCGGGTGTCACGTTTTTCACTTTAGAAGACGACACGGGGAATATTAATGTGGTGGTCTGGCAGGCAACCTCAAGAGCACAAAAGCAAGCCTACTTAACCGCGAGACTGTTAATGGTGAAAGGCATTTTGGAGCGCGAAGGAGACGTCATACATGTGATCGCAGGAAGATTGATTGATCTGACGGAGAAGCTTTCGGGTTTAAGTCCAAAATCTCGTGAGTTTCATTAAGAAAAAATGCCAACCAAAGGCAATAAAAAAGGAGTGAATCTTCACTCCTTTTAACCACCGTTAAATGATTTCTCTTAAGCGATCTTGGGTGACTTGCACCAGTAGATCTGGTTGGAACTTAGAAATAAATCGGTCACACCCTACCTTTTGTACCATCGCTTCGTTGAAACTGCCGCTTAATGATGTATTGAGCGTAATAAACAACTTAGACATACGCGGATCACTGCGCACTTCGTGTGTGAGTTTATAACCATCCATTTCTGGCATTTCCGCATCGGTGATCATTAACAGCAACTCTTTATTTAAATCCTTGCCCTCATCACACCAAGATTTGAGCAGATTCAGTGCCTCTAGGCCATCGCAACATTCAATAATATGAAGGCCAAGCTGAGATAAAGTATCGCGTATCTGATTACGTGCCGTAGACGAATCATCCACCACTAACACTTTACGCCCCACCATTTCATTCGACAGCTTCGAATCCAAAATGCCTTCAGAAATCGTTACGTCGTAATCAATGATTTCTGCCAGTACTTTTTCAACATCAATAATCTCGACGATTTTGCTCTCTTTCCCCTCTTTCACATGGGTAATCGCCGTTAAATAATTACTGCGCCCTGACGTCTTCGGCGGCGGCTGAATTTCCGTCCAAGCGGTATTAATAATATTGCGCACTTGGCCAACCAAAAATCCCTGAATGGATCGGTTGTATTCGGTAATAATGAGGTTCTCTTCTTGCCCTTCTAATTTCGAGGCAGGGAAACCTATCGAGCGTCTAAGATCAATAACCGGAACTGGCTCACCTCGCAAGGAAGCGACGCCTCGGATGTTTGCGTGAGCGCCAGGTAACTTGGTCAGCGGTGGCACTTTCAGTACCTCCCTCACCTTGAATACGTTGATCGCAAATAACTGACGGCTATTTAAACTAAACAGCAGAAGTTCCAGACGGTTTTCACCAACCAAATTGGTTCGCTGGTCTACAGTATTTAAAACTCCAGACATACAACATCCTAATGGGTTAAAACTCTATTAAAAATAGCCTAAAAAACATAAGTCATGGCAAAAGTACATGAATGAAAAACAGAGATCAATTGATGAGGGACAATTGAGATAGGCAGGTCACTGATTTCAAGGCTGAATAAAACAAAACCTGGAGAAGCTCCAGGTTTGCCGCGAGTTGGGAATTAACCTTCGACCACTTTCATTAATAGCAAACCATCGTAAAGCGCCTGCTTAATCAATGCCGCCCCTGGCATGGTTGCCTGTTTATAGAAACGCGATTCCACCAGTTCAAGATCTTGGTGATAAACAGGCAAACTTTGCTCTTCAATGCAGCGTCGAATAGCCGGATAGAGAACTTCCTTCGCTTGGTTGATTACACCGCCGATCAGCACTTTTTCTGGGTTAAATAGGTTAATGACAATCGCAATCGCCGAGCCGAGATAGCGGCCGAGTTTCTCAATGACATCCACAGCTAATGCATCTCCATTCGCTGCGGCCTCACAAATGCTTTCAATTGTGACGTCTTCCAGCTCTTCGAGAATGGACGACTCTCCGTTAGCGATGCGTTCCATTACCTCTTCACGAATGGCTTTAGAACTTGCGACCGTTTCAAGGCACCCTCTGTTGCCACAATGGCAAAGTTTGCCTTGTGGATCGATCTGGATATGACCTAATTCGCCGATGTTCCCATGACGGCCCTGCAATACCCGTCCATCAAGTATGATACCGGCACCTAAACCATGGTGGATCGAAATAAGCACCGAGTTTTCGTTACCTTGAGAGTGACCAAATAGTTTTTCCGCCAAAGCCCAAGCTCGTGTGTCATTGGCGATGAAAACCGGGAGCCCCGTCGCTTTGTAAATCTCTGGACCGAGAGCAAGGTTTTCAACATTGTAATGCGGCATTTGCAGCACAATGCCTTGTTCTGAATTGACTAAACCAGGCAACGTAATCGCGATACTGGTTACACGATCCAGTTGATCGGCGTAGGTTTGGAAAAATTCTTCGATTTCGTGTAGGAGTCTAGCAAGAACGTCATCTTGATCCCTTTCGTGGATATCGATTTTTGTATCGATCAGGACTTCACCACCCAATTCATGGAGTGCAATGGTGAGATAACCTCGTCCAAGCCGCATCGAAAGAAATTGCCATCCAGCATTATTCACTTGAAGACCGACCGCTGGTCTTCCTCGGCTAATCGCTTCTTGCACGGTAGTTTCGTGCACAAGATGTGCTTCTATCAACTCACGGGTAATTTTCGTAATACTCGCCGGTGCCAGCTCGCTTTCTTTTGACAAATCGATTCGAGAGATTGGACCCTTAAGGTCAATTAGTTTGTATACACGACCAGCATTGACCTGTTTGATATGATCAATATGGCCCGGTTGAGCCATGTACATCTTGCACTCCAACATTCTATAACGGAGCAATTTTTTTACTTTGCGAAGTAATTGTGAAGTGAATTGATAAATCCCCGTGACCAGCATCACGTATAAACATGAATGTTTGTGTATCGAATCAAATATCCATCATTTAGTCGGCGACACATCGCATCACCTCAAACTTATTTTTCTTGAAAAAATTTCTGAATTTTGTGGAAAGTCAACAGCAAAGAGACCACGCTTCTCTGTATAACTATCTATGACATACGTCTATCGCAGGAGAAGCTATGACTCAGCCATTAAGAAGAACAAAAATCGTGACCACTTTAGGTCCTTCAACTGACAAAGATAATGTACTAGAAGAAATTATTCGAGCCGGCGCGAATGTGGTCAGGATGAATTTTTCTCACGGCAGCGCAGAGGATCATAAAACTCGCGCAGAAAAAGTACGAAATATTGCCGCTAAACTTGGCAGACAAGTGGCTATTTTAGGTGACTTGCAAGGCCCGAAGATCCGAGTATCCACCTTTAAAGAAGGGAAAATTTTCCTTTCAGTGGGTGACCTCTTCACTTTAGACAGCGACTTGCCCAAAGGCGAAGGCGATCAGAAATCAGTGGGATTAGACTATAAAGCACTGCCTCAGGATGTGGGGCCAGAAGATATTCTGCTGCTTGATGATGGACGTGTACAACTGCAAGTACTGACAGTCGATGGTAACAAGGTGAACACTCGTGTGATTGTGGGCGGACCACTGTCAAACAATAAAGGTATCAATAAAAAAGGGGGCGGACTCTCTGCTGACGCTCTGACGGAAAAAGACAAACAAGACATCTTGCTCGCCGCCGAGATCAAAGTCGATTATCTCGCGATCTCCTTTCCACGTAATGGTGCCGACATGGACTACGCTCGTCGCTTGGCCAGAGATGCCGGCTTGGAAGCCAAACTTGTTGCCAAAGTTGAACGAGCAGAAACCGTTCGAAACGATGAAAACATCGACGATATTATTATGGCTTCCGATGTCATTATGGTTGCTCGTGGCGATCTAGGGGTAGAAATCGGCGATCCGGAATTGATCGGTGTACAGAAAAAACTCATCAAACGAGCCAAAGAACTCAATCGTGTCGTCATCACGGCAACACAAATGATGGAATCAATGATTGAGAATCCAATGCCCACTCGAGCAGAAGTCATGGACGTAGCCAACGCGGTACTAGATGGCACCGATGCCGTGATGCTTTCAGGGGAAACCGCCGCTGGTAAATACCCAGTTGAAACGGTGCGCTCTATGGCAGAAGTCTGCATTGGGGCAGAAAAAACTTGGGAACCGGGCAGCCAGAATTATCGCATCGATAAATCCTTTGTCACCGCCGAAGAAACCATTGCAATGTCGACAATCTACGCCGCAAATCATATGGAAGGTGTCAAAGCGATGGTTACGTTGACTGAATCGGGAAGAACCGCATTAATGACGTCAAGATTGAACTCAACACTGCCCATTTTTGCGCTTTCGCCTAATGAGCGAACCCTTAATCGCTGCTCTCTCTATCGTGGCGTCACCCCCGTATTTTTTGATACCAAAGTAGAAACTGGATTTGATGTCGCAATGGCCGCATTGAGCACGCTTAGAAAGAAAAAACTGCTCGATTTTGGGGATTTAGTGATCATCACACAGGGGGACATCATGGATGTTGAAGGCTCGACTAACTGCATGAGAATCCTGCCTGTTTTCGACTAAATATCTTCATTAGTGATAATGACAACCGCCCTTCAGCGGTTGTCATTTGTCTGATTCAACCGTGACAGCATTCTTTGCTGTTTAACCAATTGATACTGTTTAATAAAGCGATAACCGGCCTGCACACCACAATCGTAATCAAACAGCAATTCGTCTCGCCCACTGAGCAATGAACTGGATCGCAGTGGCGCATCCGGTGTAATTTGAATGATAAACGTATCGTCAGGTGGCTTAGCAAGAAAATCTCGGGTTAACGAATACGTTTGATAATGCACCATCAGCATATCGGCTAATCCCGAATCAAAATTGTCACCAATCAGGTGGCTAAGGCGGTAGATGTTATCGGCACCAAATAACCAACGCCCCCCGTTCAACAAGCGAAATTTGTGATCGGGAGTTGCTTGAGAATCGGCAATTTGTTGTTGAAAGAACAAGCTCCAATCTTCACGCCAGCGGCTCACCCTATCCTGCCATTTCAACTGCACATTACCGAATGAATTACGAAACCAATCAGCTTCTCTCGGTTTCATCTCATTAAGATTAAGAGGCGCAGTATTCTCGGTTGCACTAAACGGTTCGGTTCGGATCACCACAATAGAACGGGCATTACGTCGCCACGGCTCCTGAACCGGAACAGACGCCGATACCCCACCGTCCACATACTCGGTACCATTGATCATCACAGGCTTCGCATATAGCTTAGGAATGGCACACGTTGCCAGCATGGTGTCGTGCCATATCGGACCAAACATTGGCAAATAACGGTCAGTTAATGTCGATGTTTCCGTCACCGAAGCATACGCTTGTCGTTCACCCAATATGGTTTCACCAAGATCAAGATCCAACTTATAGGGATAAGAGCGAATTTTATCCAATGCCCATTCTAAACCCAGATATTGCTTCTGCCGAATGTAACCAAATAGGTTAAAAAACTCAGAATCCGTGGTGAGATCGAGTATGAAGGCTTTTCCTAATCCATGCTGACGACACAAGTAAGCACACAAATTTAAAGCGCCAGCAGAGGTACCATAGAACTCGTGGAAAGGGTCAAAATCAGAGAGGATGAAAGCATCTAAAACACCAGCAGTAAAAATACCTCTTTGGCCACCCCCTTGGGCAACCAAAGATGTTTTTCCCTGTTGGTATTTGGCGTACCGCTCTATGTCAAGATTGGTGTAACTGTTCGTGACAATACCACTGTTTATTGCCATCGGCGTTACCTAAATTTAAGCGGCAGTGATCGCAATAAAACCAAAAGAGAGTAGAACTGCAAAGACAGTTGCTGTGATGATTAGGGCTGCTTTTAGATCGTGTTCCATAAACACCTCCAACTTGTAACAAAGTAATAACAGTAGTATGGGGGATGTCTGGAAAATGTCTAAAGATGTCATACAAATTTGACGTTAGCATCACAAATAAATAGTTGGCGAAAAAGGAATTTATCATGTTGAAACATCTCTCCCTCCTCAGTTGCACACTCTTACTTATGTTTGCGCCACTGGCATCAGCCAACAAACTGATTGTAACGCCTTTTGTTGGTTATACCTTTGGTGGTGCTGTTGAAGATGAAAATCAGAACACATTCGATCTCAATGCCGCACCAAACTACGCCATCGCCATCGAAACCCCTCTGGATAAGGGACGAGTGGGTCTGTTCTACTCCTATCAAAGCTCGGAAGTGGATGTCATCAAACAAGATTATGGTTTCCACTATTTATACTTCCAAAGCAGCATTTACTATCCAACAGATTCTGGCTTAAGCAGTTATCTCGGTATGGGACTCGGTGCCTCTTACGCTGATGTAGATTGGGCAGATGACAAAGTTGGTTTCTCCACCAGTATCTTTGGCGGAATTGAATACCCAATTACCAGTAATTTGCTGATTTCAGCCCAAATTCGTTGGCTAGGAACAGTGGTCGACAATGACTCAAGCGCCGCTTGCGTTGTGCCCACCACGGGACAAAACTGTGTCATTCAATTTGAGACCGATTGGGTAAACCAATTTCAATCTAATTTAGGATTAACCTTCAAGTTTTAACATTAATACAACAAAAATATTCTGGTGGGCGTATAAAAATCAGTTATACGCCCTAAATGTTCAAAAAAGTAACATCCCCCAGCAACAACCAACAAACCAACACATTCCACTAAAAAGACCACAAAACACCATTACTTAACTTTGCATACACACCAAAAAGCAAAATGAAAACCAAATATAAATCCAAATTTAACAATTACATTCTGTTGCTTAACGCAAAATAAATCGCTACTCTCCACCTTACGCGACAGTTGAATATTTCAACCAACGCAAACACACATTAAATAAATTGGAATTTAATTCTGAATTTTCTCTCTTGATTCGACACAAAAACTAACAATGACATTAACATTAGGTTAATTGCTCGAATACAGTATGAAAGACCGTTTTTCATACATACTCGTCATTCAAAGAGAAAAGCTTCATTCCTCAGGGAGTCGTAAAGGAGTTAGTTATGAAGCGAGAACAATGGGGATCCCGAGCGGGATTTATTTTAGCGGCAGTCGGTTCAGCGATCGGTTTAGGCAATATTTGGCGTTTCCCATATATGGCTTACGAGAACGGTGGCGGCGCATTTTTTATTCCTTACCTTTTTGCCATGATCACCGCAGGTATTCCCTTTATGATCCTAGAGTTCAGTATGGGACAAAAATACCGCGGCTCAGCGCCAGCAACCTTAGGTAAAATCCACCCTAAATTTGAATGGTTAGGTTGGTTCCAAGTTGGCGTAGCGGCCGTTATTGCAGTGTACTACGTAGCCGTTATTGGCTGGGCAATCTCTTACTTTGGCATGTCATTTACACAAAGTTGGGGAAGCGATACCAACGCCTTTTTCTTCAGTGAATATCTGGCACTTGGCGATAACTCACCAACCAATCTAGGTTCCATTCAATGGAAAATTGCTTTGGCAATGCTGATTGCGTGGGGGATCACCTATGCCGCCATCGTGGGTGGCGTAAAATCTGGTATTGAGCGAGCATCGAAGATCATGATGCCGATTCTTTTCATCATGGTACTGCTGCTGATTGGTCGTATGATCTTCTTACCCGGAGCTTTGGATGGTGTGAACTACATGTTTGAGCCAGACTTTAGCAAGATTTGGGACGTTAAAGTATGGGCGGCAGCCTACGGGCAGATCTTCTTTACCCTCAGTATTGGTTTTGCCATCATGCTGGCTTATTCAAGCTATCTACCTGAGAAATCGGACATCACAAATAATGCTTTCATGACCGTATTAATCAACTGTGGTTTCTCGATTCTTGCGGGCATTATGATTTTCTCGGTACTTGGCTATATGGCGCAAGAACAAGGCAAACCGATCACGGAAGTGGTGTCTGCTGGTGTGGGCCTCGCATTTGTTACGATCCCGGCAGCCATTAACTTGTTACCCGCTCCTTACATCCTTGGTCCATTATTCTTCTTAGCATTGGTGGTGGCAGGTCTAAGCTCGCACATTTCAATCATGGAAGCGGTCACTTCTGCGCTTATCGACAAGCTAAACTGGAGCCGTAAAAAAGCGGCCACTATTGTCATCGGTAGTGGACTGGTTGTCTCTATGGCATTTGCAACCAATGGTGGTTTGTTACTGCTCGATCTCGTTGATCACTTTGCAAACAACGTCGGTATCATGGCCGGTGGTTTAGTTGAAATCGTACTAATGGCGTGGCTGCTCAACAAAGTGGCCGATGTTCGCGAATACGTGAACAAGATTTCCGATTTCACGATTGGCACTTGGTTCGATGTTTGCCTGAAATTCATTACCCCAGCGGTTCTTGCTGTGATTCTAGCCACCAAGCTGATGACGCTGTTTACCGAAGGCTACGGTGGTTATGACTTGACGCTTGGCTGGGCAATTATCGCAGCGCTGTTTGTGATGGGCTTTGTTATCAACGCAACAAATCGTAAGGAAGCATAATTATGGCGACGAGTGCAATAATCATGATGCTGATTGGCCTTGGCATTACCTGGGGTGGTGCAGCCATCTGTATTAAACGAGCGATGGACAAACAATAACTTGTCTCTTATTTCTCGATAATACTGCACATAAATGAAAACCGGCTTAAGCCGGTTTTCTTGTCTTCTAAAACTGATATTTAATACCTACTGCGCCACCAAGCTGCAATTCTGCACCTTTGTATAAACTGAGCTCTGGTTGTATCTGACCATACAGATCCCAACCGTGAGTGAGGTCCCAATTAAGCCCCAGCGGCACGCGAAAGCCAAAGTCATCATTCCACTCAGCCCAGCCACCTACGCCAACATACCAAGTCACAGGGATATCTTGATTAAACGTGCCTTTTTTCGCGAGGTAATCCAATGCTAAACCATCATTACCAATCACCCCTCGGTACTGCTGATTCAATTCAATCACGACACTTAACTGCTGGTCCACTGCCATACCGACAGCAAGGTCGGTCTTTTGTTCTGCAGCTAGAGTAGCGAAAGGAAATAAACAAAGAGAAGCCACTAACCACTTTTTCATCTAAACGTCCTATTAATAAAAAAACAAAAGCTGTAAACATCGCCACAGATCAGGTTTTGCGTTGCTCTGCAATAGCAGTGATGCAATTTTGTCCGTATAGCCATTACGCCATGTCAGCCAACGGTTAGCCCTACGATAATTCGTTGCAAATGAGGGTGTGAAGATTGAGGGAAGGATGCAGCCAAATGACTTGAGTAGCAGATAAGCGGCAAATGAATGAATCCCCTTGAGTACAGATACACGATGTGATGGTGCCTGGCTGGCGATTCCATAAACGAACGTAGCTTGCATCGCTGTAGCTTCAAGTCGGGAGGGACAATAAAAAAGGAGGCCTCAGCCTCCTTTTGTCAATCAATGAGTGTTAGGGATTAACCGTGGTTACGGATCCACTCATCCATTTCAGTTTTTAGGTTGTCAGATTTAGTACCAAAGATAGCTTGAACACCACCTGCAACGACAACAACACCTGCTGCACCTAGCTTCTTCAATTTATCTTGGTCTACCGCTGCTGTGTCAGCAACAGCCACACGTAGACGTGTGATACATGCATCTAGACCTGTGATGTTTGCTTTACCGCCGAACGCAGCAACCAATTCACCAGCAAGGTCTGAACCAGAAGTCGCTGTTGCTTCTTCCGTTTCATCTTCACGACCTGGAGTCTTAAGATCCATCGCTTGAATAACGAAGCGGAATACTACGTAGTAGATAGCTGCGTAAACGAGACCAACACCAATCATCAGACCCATCTTCTGCGCGTTACCAGATAGAACTAGGAAGTCAATCAGACCGTGAGAGAATGAAGTACCGTGTACAAAACCTAGAGTGTTAGCAACAACGTATGCAGAACCCGCTAGTAGAGCGTGGATACCGTAAAGTACAGGAGCAACGAATAGGAATGAGAATTCGATTGGCTCAGTAATACCGGTTAGGAATGAAGTCAGCGCTGCTGACGCCATGATACCCATTACTTTCGCGCGGTTCTCAGGCTTAGCACAGTGTGCGATAGCGATCGCTGCTGCTGGTAGACCAAACATCTTGAACATGTAACCGCCAGCTAGCTGACCGAAGCCATTGCCCGCAGCACGAGAAGCTTCATCTGCAACTAGGTAACACGTTAGAACACCATTTTGAGCTTCGCCTGCAGCGTTCACACAGCTACCCGCTTCGAAGAAGAATGGTACGTTCCACACGTGGTGTAGACCGAATGGGATAAGAGAACGTTCAACAATACCGTAGATACCGAATGCAACTTGTGGGTTCTGATGAGCAGCCCAATCAGAGAAAGAAGCAATAGCACCACCGATTGGAGGCCATACGATTGATAGTAGGATACCAAGAGCGATAGCCGTGAAACCAGTGATGATCGGCACAGCACGCTTACCAGCAAAGAAGCCTAGGTATTCTGGTAGTTGAATCTTGAAGAAACGGTTGAATGCCCAAGCAGCAACACCACCGACTAGGATACCACCAAGGACACCTGTGTCGATTTTTTCAACGCCCATTACGCCAGCCATAACTGCAAGTGTTGCTGTCATGATGCCGTAACCAACGATCGCAGCTAGACCTGCTACGCCGTCATTATTCGTAAAGCCAAGTGCCACACCTACCGCAAACAGTAGTGCCATTTGACCAAATACAGAACCACCCGCCTGCTCCATCAGATTTGATACGATATCTGGAATGAAGCTAAGGTCGGCAGCACCCACACCTAGTAGAATACCCGCAACTGGTAAAACCGATACTGGTAGCATCAGCGCTTTACCAACTTTTTGCAGGTTAGCAAAAAGGTTCTTAAACATGTTTATGCTCCTGATTAATTTATTAGTATTTTGGGTTCTAACGGCACACCCCCGTAGCCTAAATGTTAGCACCCTATGAAAATGTAACCACATGTTGCATTATATTTTCCGCCTCTAAATATATCTTGATGCCCCTCAAACTTTCTACAGAGTTACGAAAATTAGTTTCAAAACAAGTCACGGATCACACACAAACAAGCCTATCAATACGCTTACATCTAATCATATATTATTGTTTTATAAGAATTATATTAATACCACTATTAATTTCGATGGGTAAATAAAATTGATTGCAATGTTATTTTTAGTAACAAAATTACATTTGATTAAATTTCGTCAATTTCAATCAACAGATTTAGTTAACAAGAAAATTTAATTTAATTTATGGGGAAAAAATAAAAAAAGAGAGCATTTGCTCTCTTTTTAATCAATTTTTCTTTTTCTATCGCAAAAAAAGATTTTTAAAGTTTTGGGTGGTTTTTTCACCAACACTTGCTAAGGAAATGTTTTTAAGCTGTGCGATATATGCAGCAACTTCGATAACATAGGCGGGTTGATTCTCTTTGCCCCTATGAGGTACAGGTGCCAAGTACGGGGAATCCGTTTCAATCAACAACCGTTCCAAAGGAATGTGTTTTACTACCTCTTTAAGCTCCGTTGCTTGTCTGAACGTGACAATTCCAGAGATAGAGATGTAAAAACCGAGCGCCATTGCCGCTTCAGCAAAAGCAAGATCTTCGGTAAAACAGTGAATCACGCCACCGCATTTATCTACCCCCCCATTGCGAAGAATGGCTAAGGTATCTTCTCTCGCTTGCCTCGTATGGATAATCAGTGGCTTATTCAGCTCAACCGCGAGTGCGACTTGCTGTTCAAAACGTTCGCGCTGCAAGGCTTGCGTTTCTGGCTTATAGTGATAATCAAGACCCGTTTCACCAATAGCCACAACTTTAGAATGCGAGGCGTAGGCTTTCATTTTGTCCAAACAAAAGGGACTTTCCACGTCTAATGGGTGCACTCCACAAGAGGCGTGTACGTTGTCAAAAGGCTCAATGAGCTCAAGCATTTTTGGAAAAGAATCCAATGTCACACCGACAGACAGCAATTGCTCAACATTTACCTGCTTGGCTTTGTTGATCACGTCAGCAACATCTATGTGCAGATCATCGTAATTCAATTTGTCTAGGTGACAATGAGAATCTACAAACATAATGCCTCTCTAGTTTCGATTAACCAGTTGATGATCATCAGTTCTTCGTTTAAACCCGAAAACTGATGTAACTGTTGATTTAATTGATTGAGTTTTACCATTGAGGTTTGTAATCCGCTCAAAGGCAGTTGCCCTAGCGCTTGACCACCTTGCAATGTTTCTTCATTTTGCAAGCCAAAATGAACCTTCTGCGCATCAGAAAGCAGTAACCACAACCACGAGAGATTACGTAACGTTGCTGCTTGAATTGTCTGACATAGTGACACGTAGTCAGAATCCGCCTGAATTAAGAAATCCACAAACTGTCTTTCGAGTTTTTCATAGTGTTGAAACTCTGATTCTTTTGCCATGTGCATTGCCGTCACGGGCGAGTAATGAGCCAGTTTCAGAAAGGACTCATTCACACTGATCCCTTGTTGTTGCAACCATTGCATAGACTCAGAGACCTCAGGAGGCGTTATACTCCACTGTTGACAACGGCTGATGATAGTAGGCAACAACCGTTTCTTATCGTGGCAAATCAACAAAAATAGGCAGCTCCCAGACGGCTCTTCCAATGTTTTCAACAACGCATTTGAAGCCGATTCGTTCATCGCTTCCGCAGGTTCGATAACAAACAAACGATATCCGCCCATTTGAGAGGATTCTTGTGCCTGACGGTTACATTGGCGTATCTGCTCAACAGTAATAGCCTTGCCTTCTTTCTCTGGCCTAATGAAATGAAGATCAGGATGGTTTTGCGACTTTAACAGCTCGCAACTATGGCAAAAGCCACACCCCTCATCAGGGTAAGTCTTACACAGCAAAGCCGCCGAAAACTTTTCGATAAGCTCATCAACACCGAGTTCAACGTCGGATTGCAACAAGATGGCACCAGGTAACCGCTGTGCTGACATGGCCGACTGCAGCCCTTGCCATGTCGATGCTAACCAAGGATAGTGTGTCAAAACCTTAATCCTGTAACTGTTCTAGCCAAAGGTTGAGCGCAGATCGAATGTCGTTCGCGACCTGCTCAATGCTTTGCTCTGCGTTAATCGTAACGATAGACGCATCGCTCTTCGCTAACTCCAAATAACGCTGACGTGTTCTTTCGAAAAAGCTGATGTCCATTTTTTCGATGCGATCAAGCTCTCCTCGCCCTCTCGCTCGCTCCAAGCCCACTTTAGGGTCGATATCCATATACAGAGTAAAGGCTGGCTTAAACTCTCCTAATGCAGTGTCACGCAGATTTTTCATTAGTGTCGCATCAATTTGGCGACCACCGCCTTGATACGCTTGGGAAGAGAGATCATGACGATCACCCACCACCCACTTTCCTTCGTGTAGCGCAGGCTTAATGACATTCTCAACTAACTGAACTCGCGCAGCATAGAGCAGTAGCAACTCGGTCATGTCATGCAAATGCTCGCCAGGATGATCTTCCTTCACCAGAGCTCGCATCTTTTCCGCCAGAGGTGTGCCACCCGGTTCACGTGTTTGCGCAATCTCATTAATCCCTGCTTGGCGTAATGTGTCCAAAACTGTTTGAATTGCCGTGCTTTTCCCAGCGCCTTCTAAACCTTCAATGACAATAAATTTTGCTTGCTTCATCTTTTCTTTAATTCCCGCAGATATGCTCTTACTGCTCTATTATGTTCAGCTAATGTTTTTGAGAACACATGCCCACCTTTACCGCTAGCGACAAAGTAAAGATAACTGCTGTTCTCTGGATTTAATGCGGCAGCGATAGAGGCTTCTCCAGCCATCGCAATTGGCGTAGGTGGTAATCCGTTAATCACGTAAGTATTGTAGGGCGTTGGCGTGCGCAGATCTTTCTTGCGAATGTTGCCATCGTAAGCCTCCCCCATGCCATAAATCACCGTAGGGTCCGTTTGCAAACGCATTCGCTTATTCAAACGGTTCACAAATACAGAAGCAACTCGCTCTCGTTCTTCATCAATAGCCGTTTCTTTCTCAATAATGGAGGCAAGAATCAATGCTTCATAACTGTTGTCTAACGGCAACTTCTCTTGACGCTGCTGCCAATGTTTATCCAGCACTCGGTTTAACTTCTCATGTGCGCGTTTGAGTAACTCAACATCAGAGGTGCCGTAGGTATAGTGATAGGTTTCCGCGAGAAAAAGGCCTTCAAGC
Source organism: Vibrio sp. 03_296 (assembly GCF_002265885.1). Lineage (NCBI taxonomy): Bacteria > Pseudomonadati > Pseudomonadota > Gammaproteobacteria > Vibrionales > Vibrionaceae > Vibrio > Vibrio sp. 03_296. The sequence goes on along the minus strand of NZ_NPKW01000148.1, from coordinate 50,424 downwards.
TTTTCATAGGGAATCTCCAGTCGCTTGGCAATTTCTGCTTCGCTCAAACCTGCTAATTCATGAACCAAATAAGGATCTTGTGCCATCTGCACCATCCATTCTTGGAAACGACTTCCCTCGACGAATGTGATGGTAAATTGATGCTCTTTGCCAAGATTGAACACTTCCAACGCTTGATAAAGCGACATCTCTGATTGGATTTGGTAAGTACCTGCTTTAATTCGAGTAATTTCTGGGTAGAGTTTTGGAATTAAGCGCGCCAGAGGTGTGGGTTCATCAATCCAGCCTTTTTCTGTCAGTATGGCCAATGTGCGGCCAAAGCCACTTCCTGAAGGAATGGTGATGATCTCACTGCCCTCGATTTTGAGCGGTTGGTTAACGTAGGTTTTGGTTTGTGAATATGCCCAAACAGCGGCAACGCCTATCATCAACGCAGCAATAAAGAGCAGCCCTATTATTTTTTTTATCACGAGTTAAAAATTCCTTGAAAATATCGTGTTGTGGTACCGATTGGGTACCGGGTTTCGAGAATCTGGTTGATCGGAGCAACACCCAGTAACGAGTTGGTCATGAATACTTCCTCAGCCTCCAATAAAGAGGACAAGTCTGCTTTGATTTCCTGACACGCTATCGCACGACGTTGTGCCTCGCCCATCACCAAGCGACGCATCACACCAGACACCCCACTCAAAGTGAGATCGGGAGTAAAAAGTACACCATTCTTAACCCAAAAAAGATTGGCTATTGTAGTTTCAATCACATGGTTTTGCACATTAAACGTCACCCCATCTTGGTACCCCAACGCATCGAGCTCCGCTTTGCAAAGAACTTGCTCAAGACGATTATTATGTTTGTGTCCTGCAAGAATAGGATTGAGACCGAGTGGTATTTGGCACACACCGAGCTCGACACCGTATTGTTGCCATTGGGAATAATGAACAGGATAGGAAAAACTCGAGATGGTAACGTTAGGCGTAGCAACACCACTGGGACTGTAACCGCGACCACCTTCTCCGCGGCTAATGTGCAATTTCAACCCACCTCGCGCATCAGGCAACGCGGCCTGGTGCAGCCACTGTTCAACCAATGCCCAATCAGGGAGAGGAATGGAAAGAACCTGTAAGCACGCTTCCATCCGTTCAATATGCAATGGCCAATGCTCGATTTGGCCATTCAATGTTTTCATGGTGGTAAAGCAGCCATCACCATACTGGAATGATCGGTCTGAGAGAGAAACTTCCGTTGCTACAACGCCATTGACCCAATACATGCTATCTATATCCCAATAAAAACAAAACGGCTTAATGCTAAGCATCAAGCCGTTTAAATACAAGTTTCAGAAACCTAAATGAGTGTTAGATTTTCTTAAATACGAGTGAGCCGTTTGTTCCACCGAAGCCGAATGAGTTACAGATGGCGTACTCCATATCCACTTTCTTCGCAGTATGTGGAACAAGATCGATATCCAAACCTTCTTCTGGGTTATCCAGGTTAATGGTTGGTGGAACGATCTGATCAACCAGCGACAACACGGTAATGATCGCTTCAACAGAGCCTGCAGCACCAAGTAGGTGGCCGGTCATAGATTTCGTTGAAGATACTTTAACTTGTTTAGCGCCCTCTTCACCAAGGGCACGTTTCACGCCTTTGATTTCAGCCACATCGCCTGCTGGTGTTGATGTACCGTGAGCGTTCACATAACCCACTTGTGTACCAACAATACCTGCGTCACGCATTGCCGCTTCCATCGCTAGTGCGCCACCAGAGCCGTCTTCGCTTGGTGAAGTCATATGATAAGCATCACCTGACATACCAAAGCCAACCAACTCAGCGTAAATTTTTGCGCCACGTGCTTTTGCATGTTCGTACTCTTCAAGTACCATGATGCCAGCACCATCGCCTAATACGAAACCATCGCGATCTTTGTCCCAAGGACGAGACGCTTTTTGTGGTTCATCGTTACGAGTAGAAAGAGCTTTCGCCGCACCAAAGCCAGCCATACCAAGCGGTGTGGATGCTTTCTCTGCACCACCAGCAACCATAGCGTCAGCATCGCCGTAAGCGATCATTCGCGCTGCATGGCCGATGTTATGCAAGCCAGTAGTACATGCCGTAGAAATCGCGATGTTTGGACCGCGCATACCACGCATGATAGATAGATTACCTGCAACCATGTTTACAATGGTTGAAGGAACGAAGAATGGGCTAACTTTACGTGGGCCTTTTTCAACTAAAGCGGTGTGGCCTGCTTCAATAAGATCTAGACCGCCGATACCAGAGCCGATCGCAACACCAACGCGGTGTGCGTTTTCATCCGTAATTTCAAGACCTGAATCGTCTAAAGCCTGAATACCTGCTGCAATGCCGTACTGGATAAAGAGATCCATTTTACGCGCATCTTTTTTAGACATGTATTCTTCGCAGTTGAAGTCTTTTACCAAACCGGCGAAACGGGTAGAGAAGTTAGTTGCATCGAAATGATCGATATTGACGATACCACTTTTGCCTTCAAGCAGGGATTTCCAGGATTCTGCTACGGTGTTGCCAACCGGTGACAACATACCCATGCCAGTGACAACTACACGACGCTTGGACACGATATAATTCTCCGGGGATTGAATTTCTATGAGAGGATAGAAGAAGTTAGAAAAAACACAGGCGGTCTAGGTGACCGCCTGGGGGAGATGATTACTGAGCGTTCGCAGTTACGTAATCGATCGCAGCTTGAACAGTTGTAATCTTTTCAGCTTCTTCGTCAGGGATCTCAGTGTCGAATTCTTCTTCTAGTGCCATTACTAGTTCAACGGTGTCTAGAGAATCAGCGCCTAGGTCGTCTACGAAAGAAGCTTCGTTTTTAACTTCAGACTCATCAACACCTAGTTGTTCAACAATGATTTTCTTTACGCGTTCTTCGAGGTTGCTCATTTTTCTTTTCCTTTACAGAGTTCGCTTTATGCGATGTTTTCCGTAGTTTATTCAAACTATTAAAAGTTGCAAGACCAACTTTTCTGGTCAAACCACAATTTACGCGATTTTAACCGATTTTCATTACATATTTGACCTAAATCATGCACAGATAGTGAACATAATTTAGACCATATACATTCCGCCGTTGACGTGCAGTGTTTCGCCAGTGATGTAAGCAGCAGCTGGCGACGCCAAAAATACCACAGCTTCCGCAATTTCACGAGGATCACCAAGACGACCTGCTGGAACATTCGCCAAAGTGGTGGCACGTTGCTCATCATTTAGAGCACGAGTCATGTCCGTCTCAATGAAACCTGGCGCTACAGTATTGACCGTTACACCACGAGATGCAACTTCACGAGCCAATGATTTTGTGAAACCAATAACACCCGCTTTCGCCGCCGCGTAGTTTGCTTGGCCTGCGTTACCCATTGTGCCAACAACAGAACCAACGTTGATGATGCGGCCATCACGTTTTTTCATCATGCCACGCATCACTGCTTTAGAAAGACGGAAAATAGACGTTAGGTTAGTGTCCATAATGTCGTTCCATTCGTCGTCTTTCATGCGCATAAGCAGATTATCGCGTGTGATACCTGCGTTATTAATCAAGATATCGACCGCGCCGAACTCATCATTAATTGCTTTTAGTACGCTTTCAACCGATTCAGCATCCGTCACATTCAGAGCAAAGCCTTTGCCATTTTCGCCTAGGTATTCTGAAATTGCCGCTGCGCCGTTCTCTGAAGTCGCGGTACCAATTACTGTCGCGCCACGTGCAACCAGAGTTTCTGCGATTGCACGACCGATACCACGGCTCGCACCCGTTACTAACGCAACTTTACCGCTTAGGTTTAATAAGTCAGTCATTTTTATTCCCTATTACTTTACAGCGTCAAGCGATGCAACATCGTTTACTGCCGCTGCTTCTAGTGATTTGACAATACGCTTTGTCAAACCTGTCAATACTTTACCAGGGCCCATTTCAAGCAATTTTTCGACACCCTGTGAACTCATTAGTTCCACACTTTCAGTCCAACGAACTGGGCTGTACAGTTGACGAACTAAGGCATCTTTGATTTTCGCTGGATCGGTTTCTGCAACCACATCCACGTTGTTGATCACTGGCAACTGTGGGGCTTTGAATTCGATAGATTCCAGTGCAACCGCGAGTTTCTCTGCTGCTGGTTTCATTAGTGCACAGTGTGAAGGCACAGAAACTGGAAGAGGAAGAGCACGTTTGGCACCCGCTTCCTTACAAAGTGCGCCCGCACGCTCTACTGCGTCTTTGCTACCTGCAATCACCACTTGGCCAGGCGAGTTGAAGTTCACTGGAGAGACCACGTCGCCTTGCGCCGCTTCTTCACAAGCTTTGGCAATCGCTTCATCATCTAGACCGATGATCGCGTACATCGCGCCAGTCCCTGCTGGTACTGCTTCTTGCATAAGTTGACCACGAAGCTCGACAAGTTTGATCGCTTCTTGGAAATCAATCACGCCCGCACACACTAATGCTGAGTACTCACCCAAGCTATGGCCTGCCAAGTTTTCTGGTTGAGCAAGACCTAATTCTTGCCACACTCGCCAGATCGCTACCGACGAAGCCAGCAATGCAGGTTGAGTACGGAACGTCTGATTCAAATCTTCCGCAGGACCGTTTTGTACCAGTGCCCATAAATCGTAGCCAAGCGCTTCTGACGCTTGTGCAAATGTTTGTTTAACGATTTCATACTGTTCGCCAAGATCTGCCAGCATACCAACTGCTTGAGAACCTTGACCTGGAAATACGATAGCAAACTTGCTCATAGTAATTTTCCTTAACCGAAGCTAAATAAAATACTGTTACTACTCACGAGCAACAGCAAAATTAAGAATTCTTAATTAAAAGCGAACTAACGCTGAACCCCAAGTGAAACCGCCACCAAAGGCTTCGAGTAGTAGCGTCTGACCACGCTGAATACGCCCATCACGCACCGCCTCATCTAATGCCGTCGGTACGGTTGCCGCAGAGGTATTGCCATGACGATCAAGGGTAATCACCACTTGATCAAGAGACATTGACAATTTTTTCGCCGTTGCTGAAATAATGCGATAGTTGGCCTGATGAGGAACTAACCAGTCGAGCTCAGATTTATGCATATTGTTCGCAGCCAAAGTGTCTTTAACCAGTTTCGATAACTGAGTCACCGCAACTTTGAATACTTCGTTACCCGCCATATGCAGCCACTTGTCGGCATCTTTGCCGCGCTCAGGTACTTCTAAGCTAAGAAGATCACCAAACTCACCATCCGCGTAGATGTGAGTAGACAGAATACCCGGCTCTTCGCTTGCTCCAACAACCACAGCACCTGCGCCATCACCGAATAAGATAATGGTCGAGCGGTCCGTTGGATCGCAAGTTTTCGATAAAGTATCAGAACCAATAACCAGTACGTTTTTACACATACCCGTTTTAATATGTTGATCAGCAATAGAAAGTGCGTAGACAAAGCCTGAGCACGCTGCAGCTAAATCGAATGCAGGACAACCTTTGATGCCAAGCTTTGCCTGCACCTGACATGCAGATGAAGGAAAAGTATGGCTTCCACTTGTCGTCGCAACGATGATCAGGTCAATATCATTTTTATCGATACCTGCCATCTCTATCGCGTTTTGAGCCGCATAAAAACCCATATCAGCTACCGTTTCATTTTCAGCAGCAATACGACGCTCTTTAATACCAGTTCGGGCAACAATCCACTCATCACTTGTCTCTACCATTTTCTCTAGATCAGCATTGGTGCGGATCTGAGATGGCAGGTAGCTGCCAGTACCTAAAATTTTGCTATACATGAAGACTAATAATGCCTCTCGAGTAAAACCGCTTCCAAACGATCGCTTATACGGCTTGGTACTTGTCGTTTGACCTCGTGTACCGCCTCACCAATCGCATTAACTAAGGCAGATACATCAGCACTTCCATGACTTTTTATGACAATGCCGCGCAATCCTAGCAAACTTGCGCCGTTATACTGGTCGGGGTTCAGTGTTTTTAGTTCATTAAATAGCCCAGAAAACAATATTCTGGCTATCCAACCCTTTATCGACGAAGCCATCATGCTGGTTTTTATTTTTTCGATAAACAGCTGCGCAGTTCCTTCGCTGGCTTTTAGGCAGACGTTGCCAACAAATCCATCGCATACAATCACGTCTGCTGCGTTTTTTAAGATTTGGTTCCCTTCAATGTAGCCGACAAAGTGAACCGCTTGTGTTTGCGATAGCAGTTCAGCGCAACGCTTCACCAAATCATTGCCTTTCGTTTCTTCTTCGCCCACGTTCAACACCGCGACTCTTGGAGCACGGTTCAAATGCTCTTCAGCAAGAGCAGAGCCCATGACAGCGAACTGAAACAAAGTATCCGCATCGCACGAAACATTGGCACCAAGATCCAACATCCAACTGCGACCACCCGTTACGGTTGGTAAAGCGGAGATCAATGCAGGCCGGTCGATTCCCGGCAGCAATTTGAGAATAAAACGAGAAAGCGCCATGAGTGCGCCAGTATTGCCACCGCTGACGCATGCATCGGCGGTTGAGTCCGCAACAAGCTCGATTGCATGTCGCATTGAACTGCCTTGGCTATTGCGCAGGGCTAAAGAAGGCTTTTCGGAATTAGAAATCATTCGATCACAATGCTGAACGCTCAGGCGAGCATCAGGTTTGTAACCTAATAAGGAAAGTTGGGACGTGATCTGTTGTTGATCACCTGTAAGAATCACTTTTAGCTCTGGGAAATGAGACAGTGCCTGCACGGCGGCAGGCACTGTGACGCGTGGACCGAAATCCCCGCCCATTGCATCAAGTGCAACGGTAATACTTTGCAAAGGGTCAACCTTACTTGTTGATAACCTTTTTGCCACGGTAGTAACCTTCAGCGGTTACGTTGTGACGTAGGTGAGTTTCACCTGAAGTCGCGTCTACAGATAGTGCAGCTGTAGTTAGCGCATCGTGTGAACGACGCATGCCACGCTTAGAACGTGTCTTACGGTTTTGTTGTACGGCCATTGACCCTACTCCTATGTTATGGTTCAGCTTAAAGCTTAGCGCTTTAGGCTTTTTAAAACGTCGAACGGATTTGGTTTTGTTTCCTCAATTTCTTCAGGAATCTCACCAAAAACCATGTTATTTGAATCAACGCTGCAATCCGCTTCGTCATGCATTGCAATTTGAGGTAATTCTAAGATGAACTCATCTTCAACAAGTTGAATAAGGTCGACTTCGCCATATTCGTTAAGATCTACCAAATCGTAACATTCTGGGGCATCTTGCTCACTTTTCTCACTGTAGTAAGGAGTATAAGTGAACTCTACTTCACACAGATGCGTGAAGGTCTCATTACAACGTTGACATTCTAAACCGACTTCGATGTTAGCTTTACCAGAGATAACAACAAGTCGCTGTTCATCTATCTCAAATGACAAATAGACTTCTGCGTCGCGTTTTACGCCTTCGGTCATTTCAGCTAGACGCTTAAACAGACTGGCTTGGATGATGCCATCGTAATCCAATCTCTTCTGCGCGGCTTTGGCTGGATCCACCGTTCGCGGTATTTTTACCTTTTGCATAGGGCGCGAATATTATCTTCCAAAAAGAATTTAGTCAAAGGAAAAGGCAAAAAAGTTGTACTTTTTTGCGCTTGTTATACAGAGCATTAGCATGCTCCAACGGGAATCCGTTATGCTATGAAGAATGCTCCGTCAAATTGTAAGCCAAAATGGAAAATTACCAACTAGTTTTAGCGTCTACCTCACCATTTCGTCAGCAACTGCTGGAAAAACTGGCAATTCCTTTTTCAACTCTCTCTCCAAACTGCGATGAGACCCCACTGGAAGGCGAGTCCCCACAACAGTTGGTCTTGAGACTTGCCGAAAGCAAAGCGCAATCGTGTCAAATCAACCAACCAAGCTTGGTGATAGGCAGCGATCAAGTGTGCGTTATTGACGGTAACATTGTGGGTAAACCTCATAGTCGACAAAATGCCATCGCACAACTGACCGCTCAAAGTGGCCAATCCATTGTGTTTTATACTGGGTTGGCGGTTTACAACAGCGAAACCGGAGAAACACGCTCTTGCATTGATGAGTTCAAAGTGCATTTTCGCCCACTGACCCAAGCTCAAATTGAGCGCTATGTGGATAAAGAACAGCCATTCTTCTGTGCTGGCAGTTTCAAAAGTGAAGGATTAGGGATTGCTTTGTTTGAAAAGTTAGAAGGCAAAGATCCCAATACCTTAGTTGGCCTCCCCTTAATCGACCTCATTGACTTACTAGCTCAACAAGGCATGCACATTTTGGGTTGATACAAAAGAAAAAGGGATGATTCGCTCATCCCTTTTTCCTTATCGTCTGGTTCGCAATGACTGAACGACCTTTTCCAACTGCTCTCCCATCGGCGCGTTGATTTCCATTGGTTGTTCTGTCGCCGGATGTGTAAAGCGAATGTTGGCGGCATGAAGGAACAAGCGGTTCAGTCCATGCTGAGCAGTATAAGCATCGAAACGTCGATCGCCGTATCTGTCATCCCAGGCAATGGGGTGCCCACTATATTGAGTATGAACTCGAATTTGATGGGTTCTTCCCGTAATAGGGCTAGCTTGGAGCAGCGTCGCTTGTTCAAACTTCTCGATTACCTTAAAGCGGGTTTCTGATGGCTTACCGTTTGGATTGACGCGCACAATGCTGTTGACTTCGTTTTTCAGTAATGGGGCGTTAACCACTTTGCAACTGTTTTTCCACTCTCCCATCACTAGTGCAAAATAGTATTTCTGTACTGTTTTCTCACGAAACTGCGCTTGCAAATGACGCAGAGCTGACCGTTTTTTCGCCACCAAAAGAATACCAGAGGTATCACGGTCGATGCGATGCACGAGTTCAAGAAAACGCGCTTCTGGTCGCAGTGCACGTAACGCTTCGATAGCACCAAACTTGAGACCACTTCCACCATGGACGGCGGTACCTGAAGGCTTATTTAACACCAACAGATGGTCATCTTCATAAATGATCAAATCTTGCAGTTCAGCCACTTTGTTTAGTTTCGTACTCGGTGCCGTTTCAGGATCTTTTTTCTCAACGGTTACCGGTGGAATGCGAACAACATCACCAGCAGCCAATTTATATTCGGCCTTAACTCGCTTTTTGTTTACGCGCACTTCTCCCTTACGCACAATTCGGTAAATCATGCTTTTCGGAACATCTTTCAGTTGGTTGCGTAGAAAATTATCAATACGCTGCCCTGCCATATCTTCATCAATATCGACGATTTGGACTTTAGTTCTTATTTCATTCATGGCGCTATTCTAAAGGTAAATTTGCTGGGTCTGCTGACTTGTTGTGATACAAGCATCGAGCAAGTCATTATTATGGCAAACTTGTGCTATTTGTTCGCAAAGCCGCACATTTTAGCGGTTTTCCACGACTAGGAAAACCGTAGAATTTTTGCTGACCGTGTAATAGAGCAGTTCAAAGTTACTCACAGGTTACTAATAACTCAATCGTTGTTTATTAAACAATCAGTTAGCAAACGCAAAATTGAATGAAACACGAAAAAATTTCATCGTTTGCCGCAATGCTCGTTGCTGATATTACCGTCCACTGCTATAGTTCACAGCTGCGAAGGTAGGTCTGGTTGAATTTTATGCAAAACCGACCATTTATCCACAAGCAAATGAGTAGTTTGTTGGTGTTTGAATGCAGCAATTGGCGTAAGACATATCAAAACCGACATAACTGTCACACTACTCATCGCACACTCATGTTGAGTAATTACCGATATTAATGCGGCTCACAGGCAATTCTTTGTTTGTGATGACTGACGTGCCCTTAGAGCATCCCCTTCCAGCCGGGAGGCTGCAACGCGTAAACCACGGGATCAGGCACCATGAGATAGCGATATTCAGTGACAGGTAATTAAGACAATAAAAGATAAAGACAACGAGAAATTATCAATGAAAAGAATGTTGATTAACGCAACTCAAAAAGAAGAGTTGCGTGTCGCTTTGGTTGATGGCCAGCGACTTTACGATCTAGATATCGAAAGTCCTGGACATGAGTCAAAAAAAGCAAATATCTATAAAGGACGTATTACCCGTGTTGAACCTAGCTTGGAAGCTGCATTTGTAGATTACGGAGCTGAGCGTCACGGTTTCCTTCCTCTAAAAGAAATTGCCAAAGAATATTTCCCAGATGGTTACTCTTACCAAGGTCGCCCAAGCATCAAAGAGGTGCTGACGGAAGGTCAAGAAGTCATCGTTCAAATCGAAAAAGAAGAACGTGGTAGCAAAGGTGCGGCATTGACGACCTTTATTTCCCTAGCGGGTAGTTACTTAGTTCTTATGCCAAACAACCCACGTGCCGGCGGTATCTCCCGTCGTATCGAAGGGGATGAACGCACCGAATTAAAATCTGCATTGAGCACACTGGAACTACCGCAAGGTATGGGTCTTATTGTGCGTACGGCAGGCGTTGGTAAGAGCGCTGAAGAGCTAGAGTGGGATTTAAACGTTCTGCTTAAGCACTGGGCCGCCATCAAAGATGCTTCTGAATCCAATCCAGCACCTTTCTTGATTCATCAAGAAAGTAACGTAATCGTTCGCGCTATCCGCGACTATCTACGCCGTGACATTGGTGAAATTCTTATTGATAGCAACACCATCTATGAACGTGCCAAAGAACACATTCAGTTGGTTCGCCCAGATTTTGTTAATCGCGTGAAGAAGTATGACGGTGAAGTGCCACTGTTTAGCCACTACCAAATTGAAAGTCAAATCGAATCGGCTTTCCAACGTGAAGTGCGTCTGCCTTCCGGTGGCTCTATCGTTATCGACCCAACAGAAGCACTGACGTCTATCGATATCAACTCTGCTCGTGCGACAAAGGGCGGCGATATCGAAGAAACCGCACTGAATACCAACTTAGAAGCAGCAGATGAAATCGCTCGCCAGTTGCGTCTTCGCGACCTTGGTGGTCTTGTGGTGATCGACTTCATCGATATGACACCCGTACGCCACCAACGTGAGGTAGAAAACCGTCTGCGTGAAGCCGTTCGTCTCGATCGCGCTCGCGTTCAAATCGGCCGTATTTCTCGCTTTGGTCTGTTAGAGATGTCTCGTCAACGCTTGAGCCCTTCTCTTGCAGAAGCAAGCCATCATATCTGTCCTCGTTGTAGTGGTACAGGTGTGGTTCGCGATAACGAATCTCTTGCTCTTTCTGTTCTTCGTCTTATCGAAGAAGAAGCACTTAAAGACAACACTGCACAAGTATTGGCTGTTGTACCTGTGCCTATCGCCTCTTACCTTCTAAATGAAAAACGTCGCTCTGTGAACCACATTGAACGTATTCAAGAAGTGAAGATCACCGTTGTTCCAAACTCTGATATGGAAACGCCGCATTTCGAAGTGATTCGTGTGCGTGAAGGTGAAGAAGTGGATCTGCTTTCTTACCTGCTACCGAAGAAACTCGAAGCAATGAAAGAAGCGGAAGGCAAAGAGAGCCCCGAAACCGAATACAAGCCGAAGAAAATCGAAGAGCCTGTGCTTAAAGGTTTTGCTTCTCCAGCGCAATCTGTGCCAGCTCCAACTCCAGCGCCAAAAGCAGTGGTTGCTAAAGTGGCAAATGAAAAACCGCAGGTAGAAGAGAAACCGGGTTTGTTTGGTCGCTTAATCAAAGCATTGGGTAGCTTCTTATTCGGTTCTGCTGAAGAAAAAGCAGAAGCAGAGAAGACCGAACGCAAAGACGACCGTGAGAAAGGCAACCGTCGTCAAAAACGTGACCGTAACGATCGTCGTCGTAATAACCGTGATAACCGTGATAACCGTGACAACCGCGACAACAATCGTGACCGTGATGGCAAACGTCGTCAGCGCAATCGTGATGAAAACGTCGTTGAGACTCAAGATGAAGCAATCAAACCACGTTCTCAGCAAAAGCGTAAGCAGAGACCGGCTCAAAACAAAGCAGATAATGCAGTAGAGAGCAAAGCAAACGCGAAAGTGGCAGAGAAAGGCCTACAGCTTGCTGCCGAAGCACAAGGTGCGTCGAAGCAAGAAGGTCAGAAAACGCCAAGCAAAGCGGAGAAAGTGAAAGAGCGCCGTCAGCGTCGTAAACTCAACAAACCTGTTCGCGTGAAAGATCAGCTAGAACAAGCTGAAGAAACGCTTATGGATGTAGCTCCAGTCGTTGAAGCAGAAGTCTTTAATAAGCAAAACACACCGGTATCTGAGAAATCAGAGAAAGTGGTTGCTGACTCTGTCGATGCGATGGACAACAACGAAAACGAAGAAAAACCACGTCGTAATCGTCGTTCTCCTCGTCATCTACGAGCAAGTGGACAACGTCGTCGTCGCGGTCGTGATCGTCGCCCTAACCCATTCCGCCTACGTAAAGGTGGGGTTGCCTCTCCAGAAATGGCCATGGGTAAAGTGATGCCTCGTTACATTCCAAAACCAGTTGCTAAGAAAGAAGAAGCGGTTAAAGAAGAGGTTGTAACAGCCGTTGCTGCAGTACCTGCAATGCAAGGTGGTGTCGCATGTCCAGAAATGGCGATGGGTAAAGTGATCATCAGTCGCGATATCACCGCTGCACAAGCACCGACTGAAACGAAGCCAAAACGTTCTAAATCTCGTAACAACAGGCCAGCAAAAGCAGCCGTTGTTGAGGTGGTTACTGAAGAACCAATGGTAGAGAACGCGGCTGTAGCACCGATTCAAGAAACTGAAGTTCAGAAAATCGAGCCTCAAGTTGAAAGTGCTTCACAACCAGTAGAACAGGTTTCTATCGAAACTACAGAAGTAGTGGCAGAAATCGTTGAAACGACTGAGGTTGTCGCAGAAGTGGAAAGCGCAACGGAAACAGTCTCAAACGAAACCGAAGCAACTGTGGCAGTAGTCGAAAGCTCTATCAAGGTAATTAAAGCGCAAGCTTCAGCACCGATGACTAAGGCACCTGGCCCTCAAGAGCTTATTGAGATCCAAGTTGTCGCGGCACCATTTAAAGCAGAGCGCTATTCACAGCGTGGTGCGGGTAGCCAAGTGGCGACAAGTCAAGCCTCAGCGGCAATGACAAAGCCAGACATGGTGTAACGCCTTAAGCTAAAAACATAAGGGTCATCTTCGGATGGCCCTTTTTATTACTTGTAAATATCCATTCATCACCCTAATCATTATTGAACTTAATCACACTTTTCTGTAGCATCTTGCGACTCAGCTTTTCGGCACGGGTGCAAACAAGCTCTTTTTTCCTCAATCAGCGAACCTTAATCGCAGATCAAGGATAGGTTTCAGTTTTAATGCTTTGCGAACTTGTGTCGGGTAAATTCATTTAACGATATTAGCCAAAACACATGTTCGAATTTCCTCAATTTTCAAAGCACTCAGTAAAAAATGATGTGCTCTCCGGGCTCACCGTTGCGCTAGCATTGGTGCCAGAAGCCGTTGCTTTTGCCTTCGTTGCTGGCGTTGACCCTATGGTTGGCCTCTACGCAGCCTTTATTGTGGGTTTAGTCACTTCGATTTTCGGTGGACGTCCAGGTATGATTTCCGGCGCAACTGGCGCAATGGCAGTTGTCATGGTTTCGCTCGTTTCTTCACATGGTGTCCAGTATCTGTTTGCCGCGATTATGCTCGCAGGTATTTTGCAGATTGCCGCAGGTCTATTTAAACTGGGCAAATTTATCCGTATCGTGCCGCATCCAGTTATGATCGGCTTCGTCAATGGTCTCGCGATCGTGATTTTCCTCGCGCAACTCGGCCAGTTTAAAATGGCGGATGCAGCAGGTGGACTCACTTGGTTACCTCAAGATCAGATGTTGCTGATGTTGGGCCTTGTCGCTCTTACTATGGCCATCATCCACTTCTTACCAAAGTTAACCACGGTCGTCCCTTCATCTCTTGTTGCCATCGTGACGGTAACAGGCTTAGTGATTGGCTTTGATCTTGAGACTCGTACGGTGGTTGATTTCCTACGTACCATGTCTGGTGACGAAGGCGCCACTCTCGCGGGTAGCCTACCGACCTTTGCTTTACCTATGGTTCCTTTTAATCTGGAAACCTTGCAAATCATCTTCCCATACGCGGTGATTCTTGCGGCTATTGGCTTGATTGAATCACTATTAACGCTCACCGTGTTGGACGAAATGACCAACACCCGTGGTCAGTCAAACCGAGAGTGTATCGGGCAGGGTATGGCAAACATGACCTGTTCTGTCTTCGGAGCAATGGGTGGCTGTGCGATGATCGGCCAATCGATGATCAACGTCAATTCAGGTGGCCGAGGGCGTCTTTCAGGCATCGTTGCTGCTGTGGCGCTGCTGATGTTTATCTTATTTGCTGCCGCACTGATTGAAATGATCCCTCTTGCTGCTCTCGTTGGGGTAATGTTTATGGTGGTGATCGGTACCTTTGAATGGGCCACCTTCAAGCTGGCACGCCGCGTACCTAAGCAAGATTTCTTTGTTATCGTGCTCGTGACGGTCGTAACAGTGATGACAGACCTAGCAGTGGCAGTTGCTGTCGGCGTGATAGCTTCAGCACTGATGTTTGCTTGGAACCACGCAAAACACATTTACGCAGATACCCGTATGAACGAGGAAGGTTCTAAAGAGTACAGGATTCATGGTCCTATCTTCTTTGGTTCAACGGCTAACTTCCTTGAACTATTCAACGCGCAGCAAGACCCAAGCGATGTCATCGTCGACTTTGCCGATTCTCGTGTTACCGATCACTCGGCAATCGAAGCGATCGAAACATTAGCGGAGCGATACTCTGCCGTTGGCAAAACGCTGCACCTGCGTCATTTGAGTCCAGATTGCCGCAAGTTGCTTGATAAGGCTGGAAGTTTGGTCGAGATTAACGTCAAAGAAGATCCGAGCTATAAAGTCGCCACCGACGTACTCGCGGGATAATCACTTTAGGGGATGAGTTCACGTCATCCCCTTTTTTGTAGGGTCGTTAGTTCTTTGCAACGTTCTCAAGAATCGCTTCTGACGCGGCTTCGATAAGATCCAGCACCAAATCAAACCCTTCCTCACCGCCGTAATAAGGATCAGGAATTTCATCCACATCCAACTCTGCATGGCTGAGAAACAGTGACACTTTGTGACGATACTCCTTTGGGCAAATATCAAAAAGGTCAGCTAAGTTCGCTTTGTCTGCCGCTAGAATCATATCGAACTTAACAAAATCTTCGGCGTCAACTTGACGCGAACGAATGCCACTAAAAGAGTAACCACGTTGCTGCCCTGCCTGCATGGCCCGATGATCCGGGGTATTGCCTGCGTGGTAACCTATCGTCCCTGCAGAGTCCACTTCTACATCAACCCCCAGTTGCTGTGCTTTTGCTCTTAATACGGCCTCTCCAGTTGGGGAACGACAAATGTTTCCCATACAGACAACCAAAATTTTCTTCATTCTATCCCCTGTAATATCAGTGGTTTTTCTTCCATTCGACATGGTCTATCATAGCCGCAAAATCGAAAAGCTGAAAAGGGATGTCTATGTCTGACGAAAGCGTATCAAGCGAAAACCTATCCACAGAGCAAGTAAAAGCTCAGCGACACAAAGAGCGCCAACAAAAAGTGAAAGAGCAAGTCGACGCTAAAATTGCTCAAGCTCAGGAAGAAAAGGGACTGCTTCTCGTCATTACGGGCAATGGAAAAGGCAAATCAACCTCCGGTTTTGGGACGATCGCTCGCGCAGTTGGGCACGGGAAAAAATGCGCCGTCGCTCAGTACATTAAAGGAACTTGGGACAATGGCGAGCGTAATCTTTTAGAAAAACTGGGCGTTGAGTTTCAAGTGATGGCGACGGGTTTCACTTGGGAAACACAAAACAAGGAAAGCGACACTCAAGCCGCTCAAACGGTATGGAAAGAGTGTCAGCGTATGCTTCAAGACGACTCGATCGATGTGGTGCTCTTTGATGAGCTAACCTACATGGTGAGCTATGGCTATGTCGAATTAGAAGAGGTGGTTGAAGCGCTCAATAATAGGCCCAAAATGCAATCGGTCATCATTACTGGACGCGGCGCTCATCGCACCTTAATTGAGATGGCTGATACCGTCTCCGAAGTAAAAAATGTGAAACATGCGTTTGAATCGGGCATCAAGGCACTAAAAGGTGTCGACTGGTAACGGAAATGCTTTTACCTACGCCAATCTATAAACAGGGCGACATGATGTCGCCCTGCTCTTTCTATGACTTAGCTAGTTAAACAAGCCTTTAAGTAAACCATCCACCGCCTCTTTGGTTTTCTCATCTTTGATCTTATCGGTCAACTTCTCGACTCCGCGGTCAATCTCTTTTTGGGCTTTTTGCTTTAACACATCATCAAACACCAACTTGAATTTTGGATCCGCCCAACTGCCTGAAATATTAATAGGAATGGTCACGTCTCTCAGTTCGTCGATGTCCTTACCGCCTTGGCCTTCTAGCGATCCCACAATTGAAGTGCTGACCGTAAAATCAACCGTTTGATTGATGTAGTTTGCTTCCCCTTTCCCACGAATACGCAGTAGCGGAGATTGCATGTGCATGTTATTGGTTGTCACCTTGCCTTTGTTCAACGTCAACGTTGCCGTCATTGAACTGAAGTCGGTTTTTTGCACCCCATCAGTGGCATCTAACTTTTTACCTTTAATCTTGGCGTAGTTTTCACGAATCATTTGCGCGACGTTAATGCCGTTGACGGCACCATCAGCAAAATTGATTTCAACCGTGCCGACAAGGTTTTTCTGAATACCGCTTGGCGTTAAGCTTGATCCCTTCACATCAACATCGATATTGCCAGTACCTTCCAGCTTGTCGTTTTGTGCCACGTCCACCAACAGCGGTTGCACCTGAACACCTTTGATGCGCTTTTTCACACTATAAGTGGCTGGTGAACGACGTGCATCCAGTTTCGCGCTGGCATTGATAGAACCTTGATATAGATTGGCATCAAAGCGATCTAACGTCGCGATGCCACGGTTCACCGTGAACTTGGTGATGACATTTTGCAGCTTGGCATTATTGGCTTTGAACTTATCAATACTCACTTGGCCAATCACATCCAACGTTTTTAATGCACTCAGGTCAGGCTCAACTTCGTTATTTGCCTCTGGATGCGCGTTTTTGTCATTGCTGCTGTTTGTGCTTGCCGTTTCTTGCGATGGCTGCGTTAGGCCGAGAAATTCATCGAGATCAATCTCTGGACTGTGCAGTGAAAAGCGCACTTTCGGAATCTCAGCTAACGTCACATCGGCTTTACCGTCTAATGCAATGGCGTTGGCGGTCAATTTATTCAGCACAAGCGATAGATGGCTGCTTGGCACATCAAAGGTCACCTCAGAGCTCATTGCCACCTTCATTGGCGATTGAGGCAGTGATTTCCCATTTAATTGTGACTCCAACTGGAATGCCTTCACCATCACTGTGTTGATGGCTGCATCCACATGCAACTGCGCCGAGCCATTGGCCGAAAGCTCCATGCCCGATGCTTGGCCTTTGATTTCAAATGTCAGTGCGTTGTCTTTATCAAACTCGAAAGTGTCCAGTACCAACTTGATGGTATCCATCTTCGTGGCTGGATCGCTAAACTGGCTGTTTAGCTCGATATTACGCAGAGCATAAGAAGAGAAATCTTGCGCCAACTGAAACTCAAGCTTGCCGTTTGCACTGAACTGTTGCTGGTTGTTTTTTCCTTTGGCTGAAAATTCCGCTTTGGTCCATTGATCAAAGGCGAATTCTGAAAGTGAGAAATTCACATCATAGAGTTCAAGTGAAGTACCTGCTTGTCGATCTTGGTTAACGAGCTTGGCATTGCTCACCGTGATCCCGGCCAGCTCCATACGCCAACCTGCCGCCGCACCAGGTTGCTGGGATGCATCCGTAGTAGGCTCCGAACTCACCTCTTGCTGAACCGTTTCTTGTTGCGCTTTCTGCTGCTGAGTCAACGCATCAATATTCTTTTGCCCATCTTTACGCGTCTCTAGATGGAACTCCGCACCATCAAGGCGAACATCACCAATTTGCAAGACTTTATCAAGCAGAGGCATCACCGAGATATCGATCCCAACGCTCTCAACTTTAAACAAGTTTTCTTGAGAAAAGCCCTGAGGATTCTTTAATTCCGTTTTGCCTAGAGAAAAACCAATCGAAGGAAAAAATTGCCATTCAATGTCGCCTTCAATCACCAATTCTAAACCCGTTTGCTTGGCCACTTGTTCGGTGATCAGCGGTTTAAATTGATTGGGGTTCACTAAGGTCACTAGCGCTATCGCAGCCATCACGACAACCGCGATAGGCGCAGCCAGAATAAGGAACAGTTTTTTCATATGCGTATTCCTTTGCATGCAAGAGTTGAGACAAGAACAGAGATAACACCTATTTTACGCGGTTCTTGTTCCAAAAAAAGAAAGTGGCACTTAAAGTGCCACTTTCTTAAATAAAAATAAAGCTCACTGACAAGACAATGACTTAAGCTTTCAATAGTTTTGCAATGTGCGCTTTCAGTACGTCAATCGCGATGCGGTTTTTACCACCACGTGGAACGATGATATCTGCGTACTGTTTAGACGGCTCAATAAACTGCATAAACATTGGACGAACGGTTTTTTGATACTGTTTGAGTACCGATTCCATCGTACGACCACGCTCTTCCACATCGCGTTTCACACGGCGAAGTAGACAGATATCAAGTGGCGTGTCCATAAACACTGTCGCATGCATCAAATCACGCAGACGAGGATCCGTCAGAAGCAGGATGCCTTCTAGAATGATCACCTTCTTTGGTGTCATCGTGGTGGTGTTTTCTGTACGAGTGTGTTCCGTGTAGCTGTATTCAGGTACTTCAACCGACTCGCCTTTCATTAACTTTTCTAAGTGTTCACAAAGAAGATCGTGATCAAGTGCATTCGGGTGGTCATAGTTCGTTTTAACGCGCTCTTCCATACTCAGATGGCTTTGGTCGTTATAGTAGCAATCTTCCGTAATCACACCGATTTGATGGTCTCCCACCTTTGCACGTAGTTCGTTATAAATCGTACTGGCGATGAGGCTTTTACCAGAAGCAGAAGCGCCAGCAATACCGACGATGACGCATTGACTTTTTTCAGACATTAGTTGCACCCGATGATGATTTTTTGCAGTGGGAATAAGATAAACCGCCTGATTATAAGGAGTTCACTCATTAGATACTAGTCGCTTTTCCCAGTTTCGTGGTGCATTGTGTGTACTACGAAGAATAATAAACCAGGCAAACGTTTACCTGGTCATTATTTATTCTTTAACTCGCAATAAAATCATCCGTCTATACGGGTAAACAGGATCGTTTCAGGCTTTGCCTTACCATTCCAATACATCGAGCTGCATATCTGCAAAGCAAGCTGACGGTATATTCTGCCGTGCTCGCTCTCTGGCCTTGCGACCACCGTCGGCACACCCGAGTCGAGATCTTCACGAACGCTGATATGCAATGGCACTTGCGCCAGCAAAGATAAACCAAACTGTTGCGCCATTTGTACCGCGCCACCTTGGCCAAAAATGTGCTCTTTGGCACCGCATTGACTGCAAATGTGGTAGCTCATGTTTTCCACAATACCCGCCACGGGAACACCGATCTTTTCAAACATCGCGGCGCCCTTCTTCGCATCGGCTAACGCAAGATCCTGCGGTGTGGTGACGATAACACTGGTAGTAACGGGTATTTGCTGTGAAAGAGTCAACTGAATATCCCCAGTGCCAGGAGGCATATCGATCACTAAATAGTCCAAATCTGGCCACTCAGTTTCATTCAGTAATTGAGAGAGCGCTTTCGATGCCATCGGCCCACGCCAAATGGCCGCTTCATTCTTATCCACCAAGTAACCAATAGAGTTGGTGTAGATGCCGTGCGCGAGGATCGGCTGCATCCATTTTCCGTCACGAACATCCGGTCTTTGATCGACACTCCCCAGCATGATAGGCAAAGAAGGCCCATAGATATCCGCGTCTAGTAACCCCACTTTTGCGCCTTGAGAAGCGATCGCTAGCGCCAAATTCACCGCTGTGGTTGATTTACCCACACCGCCTTTAGCGGACGTGACGGCAATAATATTCTTAACCCCACGAACAGGCTGAGAAACTTGAGTTTCTAACGCCTTAACTTGCTGACCTACCGTGAAAGCAAACGCTGGAACCGCACCACGCTGCTGTTGCTGAACAATCCACTCGCTGAGCGCGTCTTGAAGTTGCTGAGCAGCAAATGGGAACTGAATGGCGAAAGTACCATCGGCTTGAACCATCACAACACCATGCACTTCGCTCCATTGCGGGGCTAACGTTTCGTGCTCAAACTGATTCAACCAATGACAAAAATCTTGTTTAGAAGTGAACTGATGCATAACTCCTCCTTTTTCGACATCCTATCACCGAGTCTTGTCTGACTGAACCCTAAAAAAACCAGGTGATTATCCTTGTCAGCACCTTGGACTTAAAGGTTTCCTGAGTTAGTATTACCAATCAATTTTTATACCTATCGAGATAAGCGAATATTAAGTATGGCAAACGATCCAAGAAACTTTCCCCCAAGGAAATTGCTGGTAACTTGTGCCCTTCCGTACGCTAACGGTTCGATCCACCTTGGCCATATGCTTGAGCATATCCAAGCGGACATTTGGGTTCGTTACCAACGCCTACGCGGCAACATTGTAAACTTCATCTGTGCTGACGACGCTCACGGCACGCCAATCATGCTTAAAGCGCAACAGATGGGTATGTCTCCAGAAGAGATGATTGCTGCGGTGAGCATCGAGCACCAAAAAGATTTCGCTGGCTTTGATATTAGCTTCGATAACTATCACAGTACGCATTCCGATGAGAACCGTGAACTGGCTTCTCACATTTATCTGCAACTGAAAAAAAATGGGTTTATTTCAAGCCGCACTATTTCTCAGCTGTTCGACCCAGAAAAAGAGATGTTCCTACCCGATCGTTTCGTGAAGGGAACGTGTCCGAAGTGTAAATCTGAAGATCAATACGGTGACAACTGTGATGCTTGTGGCGAAACCTACAGCCCAACAGAATTGATCAATCCAAAATCTGCCGTCTCTGGCGCGACGCCAGTGATGAAAGATTCAGAGCACTTCTTCTTCGACCTGCCTCAGTTTGAAAGCATGCTAAAAGAGTGGACTCGCTCTGGCTCTCTACAAACTGAAACCGCAAACAAAATGCAAGAGTGGTTTGAGTCTGGTCTGCAGCAGTGGGATATCTCACGTGATGCACCTTACTTCGGTTTTGAAATTCCAGGCGAAAAAGACAAGTTTTTCTACGTTTGGCTAGATGCGCCAATCGGCTACATGGGTTCATTCAAAAACCTCTGTGATAAGCGTGATGATCTTGATTTCGATGAATACTGGAATAAAGACAGCAAAACGGAGCTGTACCACTTCATCGGTAAAGACATCGTTTACTTCCACAGCCTGTTCTGGCCAGCAATGCTAGATGGCTCTGGTTTCCGTAAGCCAAACAACGTTTTTGTTCACGGCTACGTAACCGTAAACGGTGCGAAGATGTCGAAGTCTAAAGGTACGTTCGTGAAAGCGAGCACTTACCTTGACCACCTAGATCCAGAGTGTCTGCGTTACTACTACGCCGCGAAACTAAACAGCCGCATTGACGACCTAGACCTTAACCTTGAAGACTTTACTCAGCGTGTAAACGCTGACGTCGTCAACAAAATTGTTAACCTAGCATCACGTAATGCAGGCTTCATTGCGAAACGCTTTGAAGGCAAGCTCGCTGAAAACTTCGTCGAGCCAGAGCTTTACAACGAATTTGTTGCCGCGGCAGATCGTATTGCTGAACTTTACGAAGCGCGTGAGTTCGGTCGTGCAATCCGTGAAATCACAGCATTGGCGGACAAAGCTAACCAATACGTTGATGAAAAAGCACCTTGGGTTGTGGCAAAACAAGAAGGCAAAGATCAGGAACTTCAGGAAATCTGTTCTGTTGGTATTAACCTGTTCCGCGTTCTAATGACTTACTTGAAACCAGTCATGCCTGCTCTTGCAGCTCGCACTGAAGCCTTCTTAAATGAAGAGCTGACCTGGGAAGGTGTTGCTCAGCCATTAACGGCACACGAAATCACCGCATTTAAAGCGCTGTTCAATCGTATCGATCCGAAAAACATCGAAGCCATGATTGAAGCATCAAAAGAAGATGCGGCGGCTGAAATGGCGGCAAAAGAGAAAGCAGAAGCCTCTAATGCAGCTCAAGAGACTGAGCTAAGCAAAGATCCAATTGCCGAAGAAATTGAGTTTGATGACTTCGCCAAAGTGGACCTTCGTATTGCCAAAATCGTTTCTTGTGAATCGGTGCCAAAAGCTGACAAACTGTTGAAATTCCAATTGGATATCGGCGGTGAAATGCGTCAAGTCTTCTCTGGTATCAAAGCGGCGTACAATCCTGAAGATCTTGTCGGCAAGTACACAGTGGTTGTGGCAAACTTGAAACCACGTAAGATGAAGTTTGGTATGTCTGAAGGCATGATCCTAGCGGCAGGCCCTGGTGGCAAAGATCTTTGGATCCTTGAACCACATGAAGGCGCACAGCCAGGCATGCGCGTGATGTAATTCAACGCTTCAATCTTTCAAAGCCCTGCACCTGCAGGGCTTTTTTGTGCCCAAAATCACACTATTAGTGCATTTGATGCACCAAATTAACCATAGACTCAAATTAGAACATTTCATCTCATTGTTTTGTAAAGAGATTTAATATGGCATCAAAACTGCTCCTATTATGCCATGCCCAAGCCAGTTGCTACTGCTGGTCGATAGAGTATGAGTGATTCTCCTTACGCATAGAGATCTTGTGCTGTAGAGAACCACAACGCACCGTAGTAGATCCAACATGGAAGGGCTGAGTATCATGCATACAAGGAGTCTGCTATGTTCGTTCTACTCTCATCTCTCATTTCAATTGCAATCTTGCTCGTACTGTTTTATCTCTCCCACAAACGAGAGCGTCAACAAGAGCAAAAATATCAAGTGATCAGCACACTACGTGAGATTGTGCAACTTTTGAGACAGCATCGCAGCGCAACCCACTTGAGTCTTTTGTATAAACAAGTGCACTCTAGCGAAATCCATCGTACCCAAACGGAAGTACTGGCCAAATGCCAAGCACTGATCGAGCTTGCTTCAGGAGAAAGCAAACCGTTGTATCGGATTTTACTCAGTCAATATCAAACTCTATTCTCACACTGGCAGGAACAGAGCATTGCCAAGAATCAGTTTTTGCACGGCAAAATGCTGCGCCACACATTGTTTCTTGTCGATGAAACGACCGTGGCTTGGCTAGCGGAATCTGAGCGCGACGAATTAATTGATGAGTATCATTGTCATTGGCAGGTGATCATTGAAAATCTCGATGCATTGACGCAATTGCGTATTGCGATTCAAGACTTACATCAACCACAAGGAAGAGAACGCTTTGCACATTATGCTCAGCGCATGGTTAGGCGTTTGAATCAGCTCACTTTACTTAGCCCTTATCACATTGCAGCACCGGCGAGCGTAGAAGTCATACGCGAGCTAGAAATGTACGCTAACTTGCAGCAGGAAAAGTTGAACAAGGTTAACGCCTATGAGCTAACCTCGCTCATCTCAGCCACGATTTTCCGTTGCTACGATGAGATGCTGGATGAAATGATTGAGAGCCTCTACTTGCCGTTACCCAGATTAGCACTGCGTTTTAACTAGCATGCACTTGCTGCGAAGGACAATGCACCTACGGGATGCTGAGAAACAAAAAACCTCAAACATGGTTTGAGGTTTTTTGTTTAAATTCGTTTGCTTTTAATGTGTTTGGCTCTTCTTCCAAACCACCAATTCAATCCATAACGCTTCAAGTTCACTGATTTCTTCTTCTGTAAGTAAAGCAAGTGTTGAAGTCGTATGCGACGATGCACTTGATTGCAGTGAATAAATTTGCGAATAAAAATCCTTTTTTAATTGCGTCTTAATTGTATCCACTCTGATTACCCGTCAGTAAACCTACAATAACTGAATTAACTATTTCATATAATTTTCAAAAATGATAACAGCTTGCATGATAATTGCACAATTAATTGCTTGTTATGGAATAATTGTCACATTCTTTCTGTGTGAATATTTCGGATCGAAATAACAAAGAAAATGATCAAAATAACGACAGGAAAGATCCAAAGTAATAATGTACTGCTATTTATTGGCGGATTATATAACACCATATTGCCATATCGGCTGGCCATGAAGTCCACCACTTCTTGATCGCTTTTCCCATCATTTACTTGTCTATACACAATAAAACGCAGATCTCGCGCCACTTGCGCATTGGATTCAAGCAGATTCTGATTCTGGCATTGGGGGCAGCGCAGTTCCTTGGATAAACGTATTGCTCTCTCTTGCAGCTCGACACTATGAAACTGAAACAAATCAACGTGATTAGAGCTTGTATTCACGTTCTCTGCCTGACTAGAGAAAGAGACAAAAGCAATGAATAAGATAATCCATGTCGATAATAATGTTCTATTTAAAATACGTAGCAAAATGTTTATTCCACTGTTTTCGATCTAATTTACCTCGAAATTTGATCATTATTTCCCCATTAGGGTTTATTAAGTAGGTTTCCGGTGTGCCAATCACGCCAAAATCGATTGAGACGATCCCGTCTGGATCATAAATAACCTTGGAATAAGGGTTACCTTCACTTTCCAAATAGTCCAACGCTTCTCGCTTATTATCACGATAATTTAAGCCAATCACGTCAATACCCTGCTGTTTAAGCGACATAATAAACGTATGCTCATCTCGACAAATCCCACACCAAGATGCCCAAACGTTCATCACACGGTATTGATCGGAAATAAGATCTTGCGTTGTGATCGTATTCGCCGAAAAAAGATCTTTTGCATCAATATTGGGCAAGGGAATCACAGTGGCAGGCGTTGTGTGACCAGCATTTTGTCGTTCAATGCCCAAAACTGCGGTAAACGTAACGATGCCGACCATACTCACCAACACAAGCAACTTAATAACTTTGTTGTTCACAGTAGCGCTCCACCTTAACGCGTTGCTGAACTGGCTGCAATGCAGTGAACACCGCAGCAACAACCATCAAACCGCCTAGCCAGATCCACCAAATGTAAGCACGGTATTGGATCTTCAACGCATAGGCTTTGGGCCCGACTTTCTCACCCAGAGTCAGGTAGTAATCCCCATGCCAAAAAGACTTGATCGCGGGCTCTGTCATGTTCATAACCCTCACCGGATAATGACGTCTTTCAGGCAACAATTGAAATTGCCTATCGGCAAGGATGAGTGAGACCGACGCTCGCTCTGCGGTATAGTTTGGTCCAATGGACCAGTCAATCCCCTGATAACGAATGGAAAAGCCATCAAACTGATGGTACGAGTCAGGTTCCACACGAACATTTCGTTCAAACGAATGTTGGGCATTCATCATCGCGCCCAAGCACACCAATGCAATACCAATATGAGAAAGCACCATTGGCAGTTTTTGGCGCCTCTTTGTCGGTGGCATCACAAACAATAGCCGAAGGTGACTGACGCTCACCCAGGTCGTAACACACCAGAACAACAAAGTCATTGGCGCCCATACCTGCACTTGCAGCAAATAGAGCATGGCACCGAGTAACGCTGAGAGCACAAACTCCATCAAAACGCGTTTGCGGCTCTGAAACAGTCCTTGTTGCCATTTTAGTAACGGCCCCCAGCCCATTGCTAGCAGCCCTAAGAGGCTTAATGGCGCAATCATCGTATTGAAATACGGTGCACCCACTGAGATGCTTCCAAGCCGCAACAGCTCATAAATCATTGGGTAGAAGGTGCCAAGGAACACGGTACTGGTTGCGATCAATAACAGTCCCATCGCCACCAGCGTAAGGTATTGGCGACTTAGCCAATGGGTAATGGCTTTGGCGGGAATGCTATCGCTTTTGAGGATCAATAACGCAAAAGTGAGTAAAAAAATGAACGCCATGACTAGCAAAAGCACAATACCTTTGGTTGGATCCACGGCAAACGCATGGACCGATGTCAAAATCCCCGAGCGGACAATAAAAGTGCCGAGAACACTGAAACCGAAGGTCAAAAAAGCGAGCACATAGCTGGATTTATTGACCCCACCTTGCCGCTTTGATTGGACAAGTGTGTGTAACAAGGCGGTTGCTGTTAACCAAGGTAGCAAAGAGGCATTTTCAACCGGATCCCAGAACCACCAGCCTCCCCAGCCTAATTCATTGTATGCCCACCAAGAGCCGACAATAATGCCTAAGGTGAGAAAGCCCCACGCAACCATCGCCCAGTCTCGGCCAGCCTGAAACCAATGATGGATGGCCGATGGCTGTAACAACGCCGCCACCCCCAACGCCAGGATAGAAGCGAAACCAACATAACCAAGGTACAGTAACGGAGGATGCAAAATGAGCCCAACATCTTGCAACATTGGGTTGAGATCGCGTCCATCACTGGCCAGTGATGGCGCGTACTCGAATGGGTTTGAGGTTAACAGAGTAAACCAGGCGAAAATGGCGGTCAGCATGAGCATTACCGCAATATAATCGGCTTTATACTGCGATGAGAACTCATCACGAGATCGAATCAAGCAAGCCCACCAACTTAAGGTGACGACCCAAAACAGCATCGAGCCTTGATGTCCTCCCCAACTCGCCGCAATTTTAAAGATCACGGGTAATTGGCTATTGGAATGGCTTGCCACATAAGCCAATGCGAAATCATCCGCAACGAAAGCAAGAATCAGATACAACAAGGAAAAAGCAGAGCTGAGCGCCACTAAATACCCACAACCCAACATTAATGCGAGGGGTGTTTGCTTCGATAACAGTCGATTCATGGCGTGCAGTATCACTGCTACGCTACTGCCGACTGCCGCAAAAATCAGGCAAATTAGGCCCAGTTCTGCCTCCATCTATACTCCTTAATTAGACAACCGTCATCTGGCCAGCGTACAAAATAAACGTACGCAGCATCAAAACGCCAACCATGCTAAGTGTCGTGACCACAAAAATATAAGCATGTTTATGCCTCACTTCGGCTGGTACTAACCAGTTGAGTGCCAGCGGTAGCAACATACCAATCAGCACCACACCAACCCAAAACCACTGCGCCCAAAATCCACCAGAGATAGCATTCCAAGCCGCCATTTCCGCTTGTCCACCCGCAAAGATCAACCCGGTGAAGAATGTGACCAATACAAATAACTCAAACAAGACCACAGGACGCTCAAAGCCATGTACCCAACTGACACTTGGATCTTTTACTGACTCTTTAAACACCAAAATACCGAACATCAAACACGCGGCAGCACCTGAAGACAAACTGGAGAAAAGAAACAGCAGTGGCAACACTGGATTATTGAGCATCGGATACGTTTTCAATGCAGACAGCAGGAAACCCGTATAAGCCGCGAGCACTAACGCTAAAAAGGCCAAAAACAACTCGATGCTGTTTTCAAAACGCTTGAACCAGGTCAACAAACCATCAACAAAGGTCAACTTATCACCGAGAAAATCAACGATCGTTTTCTGAAAGATAATCCCAATCCAAACAAACAACACAGCCATGTACACTTGGAAGAGAATAACCCCCATCGACATAACGGAAGTTGGATTGTAGAAAATCATGATCTTCCAAAACTCAAGAGGTTTGGTTAAGTGAAAAATCAAGATCGTTAAACCCGAAATGATGCCAAACGGCGCCAGCCAAGCCATCGCTTTCATGATGCCATTTTGTGCTGGATCGCCGACAATCACCTTGCGTTTTAAGTACACGGTGATCATCACCGCCCCTGCAGACATACCGGCAAGGAAAAGATAGATCGCAATGATCCAATCCCAGACCAGAGAATCAAAGTGGAATGCAGATTCAAATCCGTTCATGCTACACCTCCCCTTTTTGATGTGGGATTTTGAATAATTTGGGTTTCGTGCCTAAGTGCACTTTATCTCGGTAATAGACCTTGTCAGTCAATACTCGATTCACGTCACTTTGCGGATCATTTAAATCACCAAAAATCAGTGCCTTAGTTGGACAAGACTCCACACATGCAGGTAGCTTGCCTTGAGCCAAATTGGTGTCACGACAGAAATTACATTTATCGGCCGAGTGATCAACTGGGTTAAAGAAGCGCACTTGATATGGACACGCGGCAAGACAATAACCGCAACCGACACATTTTTCTTTGTGTACATCCACGATACCCGTTTTTTCATCTTTGTACGCCGCACCAGTAGGGCAAACATAAACACAAGGTGGGTTTTCACAGTGTTGGCAAGATTTACGGGTGAAACGGTAATCGACATTCGGGTACTCACCGTGCGGCTCACTGCGTATGATCTCCAACCGACTCACACCTTCAGGAACCTTATTCACTTCTCGGCAGGCATCGGTACAAGCCGTACATCCGATACAGGCGGTCTCGTCGTGGATCATGCCATAACGAATCGCTTGACCCTTCTCCTCCTCCGCAAACGCTAAGCGCCCAGTCACCATAGAAGTGCCAGCAATGCCCGTTGTCATGATCAACGCACCACCACCAGCTAGGAAATTTCGTCTTGAACAACTCATATTACCTCTCCTCTTCTTTCTGGTTAAAGTCAGAGTGGCAATCCACACACATCTTGATTTTCTCTTTGCGCTCCAAGCCCAATACTTTAGCTTTATTGGCATGAACATCATGACAATTCGAGCAAGTCAGATTTTTCGCGTGCACATCATGGGTCCAACTGTCTTCTCGCAGATACTGAGGTTGGTGACAGTCGGTACAAGCACTGTTGGCTTTCAGAATAGCACTGGTGTCCATGAACACTTTTTCCGAACCTTGTTTAGATTGCGCCGAAGAGTATTTAGTAACAAGGGGGGCGCCCTCTCGGTGGTCTGGTCCAATGTTGTTGTGACATTCCGTACAGTTAACTTCTCGACCGAGAATTTTATGCGCATCTTCTCCATGAGAACCAGAAAGTGTTTCCTTCGAGTCCTTATGGCATTGAACGCATTTGTAATCACGGTCACGGATCAGTTCGACCTGGAATCGCGACGAGTCAGTGGCTTCTGTGGCTACAGAAGTGTCTGCTATCGCTGAGAATGAATAGCCATAGAAAGAGAATGCGAGAATAGATTTCAGCATTATGACTATGGCCAATTTTATATTGCCCATTTTATCCTTTCCTTATCCAAATAATAATTGAGAATCATTTTCAATTATTTCTTTGGTGATAAATTAATTCCTTCGAAATAACACGATTATTTCAAATGACATCAATTCTTATTTCGGAAAAGCCACAACGCTATACCTGTCAATCATCATAACTCTACTACTCTTTAGTAGTATCTATTTTTTGCTTAAAAAGCGACCTTAGTCACTCATTTTCTGTTGTGAAATTTTGCTAAATCATTGAGTTAAAAAAGAATAAATCTACCCCTTTAGGGGTATATAAATCTTATCGTGATAGCGATCACCTATCTAAATTGATCTAAAGCAATGAATATATTTTCGCCAATTCTTTTCTAAATGTTACTGACCTAATATAAACATCAGATCTCCAATTCTTATTTGGAAATAGCAAACTCACAACGCTGCTAATAAAAACGAATATGGAGATAACACCGTGAGCATAAAACACTGGATGGCTTCCTCAGTCTCAGTGACTGCCCTTGTGATGACAGCATTGCTGAATATCACTGCAGTTTCTGCAGAAGAAAAAGGACTGGTTGATCCGCGTAACGACGCATTTGAACAAAATCACCCAGACCAATATCAATCTTGGAAAAAAACCTCTGAAAGCGTCGAAATTGAAGATGCCTTAGCAGAAGATCCAAATATGGTGATTCTCTGGGCTGGCTATGGCTTTGCTAAAGATTACAACAAAGCGCGCGGCCACTTTTACGCATTGGACGATGTCAGACAGACACTGCGTACTGGCGGACCCCAAGATGCGAAATCAGGCCCAATGCCAATGGCTTGTTGGAGCTGTAAAAGCCCAGATGTTGCCCGCGTAATTGATGAGCGTGGCGAAGATGGTTACTTTGAAGGTAAGTGGGCACGTTTAGGGGCGGAAATTGCTAATCCTATTGGCTGTGCCGACTGTCACGATACTCGTAGCGAGAAGTTCAAAAACGGTGAGCCTGAGCTAGCACTGACCCGCCCTTATGTAGAACGCGCTTTCCAAGCGATCAACAAACCGTTTGAGCAGCAATCCCGCTTAGACAAACAAGCATCGGTTTGTGCTCAGTGCCACGTTGAATACTACTTCACTGGCCCAACCAAGGCCGTCAAATTCCCTTGGGATATGGGCACAGGCGTGCAACAGATGGAAGAGTACTATGACGCTCTAGGCTTCGCTGACTGGACGCATGCGGTCTCTAAAGCACCCATGTTAAAAGCGCAGCACCCAGGGTTTGAGACGTGGCGTGAAGGCATTCATGGCAAAAATAAAGTGGTTTGTGTTGATTGCCATATGCCAAAAGTGAAGAAAGAAGATGGTACCGTCTACACCGATCACAAAGTAGGTAATCCTTTCGACCGTTTCGAAGATACCTGTGCGCAGTGCCACACTCAGAGTAAAGATCAGCTACGTGAAATTGTCTCTACCCGCAAAGCGCAGGTACTAAACATGAAGTTGACTGCCGAAAAACAAATCGTAGCGGCTCACTTTGAAGCGGGTGCAGCGTGGAAAGCGGGCGCTACTGAAGATGAGATGAAACCAATTTTGCAAGATATTCGTCATGCTCAATGGCGTTGGGACTACGCGATCGCATCACACGGCGTCCATATGCACGCACCTGAAGTGGCACTTGAAGTGTTAGGCACTGCGGTCGATCGTGCAGCAGATGCCAGAACCAAGCTCGTTCGTCTCCTTGCCAAAAAAGGCATCACCGAGCCGGTTCAAATTCCCGACATTTCCAGCAAAGCTGCTGCACAAAAAGCACTTGGTATGGATATGGAGAAAATGAACGCAGAGAAACAACACTTCTTAAAAACCGTTGTGCCTGACTGGGATAAAGCGGCTGCGGAGCGCGAGTCTAAATACTAGCCAAGTACAATTAACCAAAAACGTCAGCCTTCAGGCTGACGTTTTTATTGAGCGATTGTTGCTTATTCTGGTTTGAACATTTCAAGCAAACCTGCGGCGTGAAAAGTTTCTGTCTGGATATGCGCTATCATGAAAATCAAAAGAATCAACGAAAATCCATAGTTAAAACGATTGGTTACTTTGACTTTTGTAACCTCACATCCGTTACTGGCCGCTTTTAAACCGACTAAAACAAACGGATAAGCAATAAGCATTACCATAATGATCGTCAGATAGGTTGAGAGTAGTTCCATCCTGGTTACCTCCCTATAAGAATACTTCCATATACCTAAACAATACCCTAGCAGCTTAGCGTTACAGTTCGCGGTCAGGCCACCTGTTTAAACACAGCAAACTCTTTGCTTAGAGTGAGTAAGCCAAACAACAACCTTGCTGACGCTTGCGCCAAGGAATTACCTGAGGAGGATAGCAGAGTTGGTTAGGAAAATGGTCATATGGCAGCACTCAGTTTCAAAAATACCGAAACCCATCTCATGTTTGGCAACATTTACTTGAACAACGCCAATTAATGGATCGCTTAGATTTCTTATCAACAAAACGCTTAACGAGTTGACGTCTGCATCAATGTCTTGGCTTGATCAATGGATCGGATGACCGATTCTCTGTCCAATTTAGGATCATTGGAATCCAGCAAATAGGTCCATGTATCAATCGCTTGCTGAAAACGAAAAGAGATAAAATGATCATTCGCGAGCAGCGATAAGGCGGCCTCATTGTAAGGTTCAAGCTGTAAGGCTTGCTCAAGCAAAAGGCTTACCTCACCACTCATTTGCTGAGATCCAAGGTAGTACAATGCGGTTGCTTTTGCCGCAAGTTGAGTAGAGGACGGCTGCTCGGTCAGCTGTATTGCATAGTCGAAACAGATCAAAGCAGCATCCAACTCTTTATTAAGCAGGTACCCTTGCCCAAGTTGAAACCACAACTCCGCATCATTCGGATTCTCTTTTAATTGAACTTGCAGTTGCGCCATCAAGTCCTCCACCGTCATGCTCTTTAACATCGTATTTTCTGGCTTTGGTTCAGGGCGGGAGCTCTGCAGTACACCATAGGTAATCACAGCACCAACCAGCGTTAAGAAGCTAAGTAGATACCATTGTTTCGCCGCCCATTTCGCGGCCGCCATCCAGATACTGATCAGAAAAAACAGCATCATAATTGTCGCGATAATTAACCAGCTATCCATATGATTATCCTTTAGAAAATGAGCATTCAGCTTAGCAAACTTTTTCAGCGCCCGCTTTGACCCATTGCCAACTTCCTATCGACAAAAAAGAAAAAAGCCAGATAGTTTGCACTATCTGGCTTTGTTATGTCGTTGCTAAGCAAGATTACTCTTGGTCGGCTGCGTCATCGTTGTCTGCTTGAGGAGCTTGTGTCTGAGGTGCTTGCTCAGTTGCTTCCGTTGCGTCCACTTCTTCGCCTTCTGGCAGCTCAGTTTCTTCAACTTCATCAATGCGCTGTAAGCCCACGACCGATTCGTCTTCTGCAGTACGGATCAGGGTGACACCTTGAGTGTTACGACCCACTTGGCTCACTTCCGCCACACGAGTACGTACTAGTGTACCAGCGTCCGTGATCATCATGAATTCGTCGCCGTCTTCAACTTGAACCGCGCCAACAACACTACCGTTACGCTCAGAAACCTTGATAGACACAACACCCTGAGTGCCGCGGCCTTTGGTTGGGTACTCTGACAACACAGTACGTTTACCGTAACCATTTTCAGTCACAGTCAGTACATCGCCTTCATTCTTAGGCACGATCAGCGATACAACTTGATCGCCGTCAGCGAGTTTCATACCGCGAACACCCGCCGCGGTACGGCCCATTGGACGTACACCTTTGAACTTGATCTCTGGCTGACCATTCTCATCAAGAACTGGTTGACCATTTTCATCCAGTACTGGGCTCTCTTCAGCTTCTTTGAAGCGCACCACTTTACCAGATTTAGAGAACAACATGATTTCGCTTTCGCCGTCAGTGATATCAACACCAATCAGCGAATCTTCGTCACGTAAGTTAACAGCAATAAGACCATTTGCACGTACGTTAGAGAATTGATCAAGTGAGGTCTTCTTAACGGTACCATCACCAGTCGCCATGAAGATAAACTTATCAGCACTGAACTCTGTCACAGGCAGAATAGCCGTAATACGTTCGTTTTCTTCAAGCGGCAACAAGTTAACAATTGGCTTACCACGAGCCGTGCGGCTGGCGAGAGGCAATTGGTATACTTTCAGGCGGTAAGTCTTACCACGTGTTGAGAACAATAGAATGTTATCGTGCGTATTCGCAACCAACAGACGTTCGATGTAATCTTCATCTTTCATCTTAGTTGCGCTCTTACCTTTACCACCACGACGCTGTGCTTCGTAGTCGCTTAGAATTTGGTACTTAACGTAACCTTCGTGAGAAAGCGTTACAACAACGTCTTCACGAGCGATCAACTCTTCCAAATCGATATCATGCGTAGCCGCTGTGATCTCGGTACGGCGAACATCACCAAAGGCATCACGAACCGATTGCAGCTCTTCACGAATCACTTCCATCAAACGTTCCGTGCTTGCAAGGATATGCATCAACTCTTTGATTTCGTCCAGTAGCGCTTTGTACTCATCTAGGATCTTCTCGTGCTCTAGGCCGGTCAGTTTGTGTAGGCGTAGATCAAGGATCGCTTGAGCCTGAGTTTCCGTTAGGAAGTACTGACCATCACGGATGCCGTACTGAGGTTCAAGCCAATCTGGACGAGCAGCGTCAGTCCCGGCGCTTTCAAGCATGGCAGCTACGTTGCCCAGATCCCAGCCACGAGCTACTAAGCCCGCTTTCGCTTCTGCAGGAGTCGCTGCGTTACGGATCAGTTCGATGATTTCATCGATGTTCGCAAGAGCCAGCGCCAATGCTTCAAGGATATGGGCACGATCGCGTGCTTTCTTCAACTCGAAGATAGTACGACGAGTGACGACTTCACGACGGTGATCAACGAAGCACTTCAACATCTCTTTCAAGTTGAATAGCTTTGGCTGGCCGTTATCAAGCGCAACCATGTTGATGCCGAAAGTCGTTTGCAACTGAGTTTGGGCGTAAAGGTTGTTTAGAACCACTTCACCCACTGCGTCGCGCTTACATTCAATAACAATGCGCATACCGTCTTTGTCTGACTCGTCGCGCAGTGCACTGATGCCTTCAACTTTCTTATCTTTCACCAGCTCAGCGATCTTTTCGATCAAACGAGCTTTGTTCACTTGATATGGGATCTCAGTAACGATGATGGTCTCTTTGCCATTCTTCTCGACTTCGATTTCCGCTTTTGAACGCATGTAGATTTTGCCGCGACCAGTTTTGTACGCGTCAATAATGCCTTTACGTCCGCTAATCAAAGCAGCCGTAGGGAAATCTGGACCAGGAATGTAATCCATCAGCTCATCAATCGTGATGGCTTCGTTATTGATGTATGCAAGACAGCCATCAATCACTTCCGTCAAGTTGTGCGGAGGAATGTTGGTTGCCATACCTACTGCGATACCGGAAGAACCGTTGACCAGCAGGTTTGGAATTTTCGTAGGAAGAACCGCAGGGATCTGTTCTGTACCGTCATAGTTTGGTACGTAATCCACGGTTTCTTTATCTAGGTCAGCCAAAAGCTCGTGGGCGATTTTCGCCATGCGAACTTCGGTATAACGCATTGCTGCCGCGGAGTCACCATCGATCGAACCAAAGTTACCTTGGCCATCGACCAGCATGTAACGTAGCGAGAACGGTTGTGCCATACGCACGATGGTGTCGTATACCGCACTATCACCATGAGGGTGATATTTACCGATTACGTCGCCGACGACACGGGCAGATTTTTTATATGGTTTATTCCAGTCGTTGCCTAGTACATTCATCGCGTAAAGCACGCGGCGGTGTACTGGTTTTAGGCCATCACGCACATCCGGAAGAGCACGACCCACGATAACGGACATCGCGTAGTCAAGGTATGAACCTCTTAGCTCATCTTCAATGTTTACGGGCGTGATCTCTTTAGCTAGATCGCTCATAGAGCCATTATCCCTCTATTTTCTGATCGTATGTACAATACGTGTAAGGTGCAAAAATATAACACACAATTCCCTAGTTCGGCATCACTTTCCCTGTCCTTTTATCAGGTTGTGACCTCGGTTGAGAATCAATCGAAGAGAAATTGCACATTTTTTGTCTATGCTGCTGATAAAGGGTGTAATTTTGACCAGTTCAGCACAAAAAGCAGTTTCTCTATGGAGGAAAAAAGCGAAGGCGTTATAATGCCGTCCTATTTTCAAGGAAGCAGAATCATCCAGAGCAGCGCTTATGACTAAAACACAAAACGTTGACCCAAACGAAATCAAAAAATTCGAAGACATGGCTTCTCGCTGGTGGGACTTGGAAGGTGAGTTTAAGCCACTTCACCAAATCAACCCGTTGCGTCTGGATTACGTACTGTCAAAAGCAGATGGTTTATTTGGCAAGAAAGTGCTCGATGTCGGCTGCGGCGGTGGCATTTTAGCCGAAAGCATGGCAAAAGAAGGCGCTGTTGTGACGGGATTGGACATGGGCAAAGAACCCCTTGAGGTTGCTCGTCTGCATGCTCTTGAAACCGGTACCAAACTCACGTATATCCAAAGCACTATTGAAGATCACGCTGCTGAAAATGCACAAATGTACGATGTCGTGACATGCATGGAAATGCTAGAGCACGTTCCCGACCCACTGTCTGTAATTCGTTCTTGTGCCGCACTGGTTAAACCGGGCGGCCACGTGTTCTTTTCTACCTTAAATCGCAATATCAAATCGTATCTGTTTGCGATTGTTGGTGCGGAGAAACTATTGAAAATCGTTCCCGAAGGAACACACGACCATGACAAGTTCATCCGCCCTTCTGAATTGATTAAGATGATCGACCAAACCGATTTGTGTGAACAAGGCATCACCGGCTTGCACTACAACCCGCTGAGCGACACCTACAAATTAGGGCGTAATGTTGATGTCAATTACATCGTTCACACTCAGAAGTTTTAACGTAAAGTGAATGTATTTTTTAAAGGCAGTAGCACAAAACTACTGCCTTTTTTAGTTAACGCATGCACGTTTTTTGTGCTTGCGATTCCATTTTAATCAAGCCAGTTTTCGCATACAAAAAAGCATAAAGATCAAGAAAAATATTTTCGTTTGCGGTTAAGAATAAACCGATCCAAAAATCACACTTTTCTTCATCCAAGTGCGCTCTTTTCTCATCGGTAAGTGTTTACTTACAGTTTTTTGTAATTTTGCAAGTTATCCACAAGTCATCCAGAGTCTGTGCCTTGAAAACAGATGCCAATAGCACTATCTTGTAACCCGAAAACATTAGTACCCCTATATGTTGTGTTTGAACTACAATATGTAGATAGACTTTGATCACAAAGCCACGAAGAAATTTACAGTTGTTTCAATAGAAACACACAAAAATAAGGCTTTTATCAGTTTTGTTAGGGAAAGAAAGCAGAATGAACCAACAACTTACCGTCACCAAGCGTGATGGCCGTAAAGAAAACATCGATCTAGAGAAGCTCCATCGCGTGATTACTTGGGCCGCCGAAGGCCTAGACAACGTCTCTGTTTCACAAGTAGAACTGCGCGCTCACATTCAGTTCTATGATGGCATCACGACGAGCGATATCCACGAGACTATCATCAAATCTGCTGCTGACTTGATTTCTGAAGAGACGCCAGATTACCAATATTTGGCGGCTCGTCTTGCAGTCTTCCACTTGCGTAAAAAAGCATACGGTCAATATGAGCCACCAACGCTGTACGATCACGTTGCGCGCCTCGTTGATATGGGCAAATACGACAAGCATATCCTTGAAGACTATACCAAAGCAGAGCTCGATGAGCTGGATGCTTACCTCGATCACAAACGTGACCTCGATTTCTCTTACGCAGCTGTAAAACAGCTTGAAGGTAAGTATTTCGTGCAAAACCGTGTAAGTGGTCAAATCTACGAAAGTGCACAGTTCCTGTACATTTTGGTAGCCGCTTGCCTATTTGCAAAATACCCAAGAGAGACACGCCTAGATTACGTTAAGCGTTTCTATGACGCGACATCGACCTTTAAGATTTCGCTACCAACGCCAATCATGTCTGGCGTGCGTACACCGACTCGTCAGTTCAGCTCATGCGTTCTGATCGAATGTGGTGACAGCCTAGATTCGATTAATGCGACAGCGAGCTCTATCGTACGTTACGTTTCTCAACGTGCGGGTATCGGTATCAACGCAGGTCGTATTCGTGCGTTGGGGTCTGAAATCCGTGGTGGTGAAGCGTTCCACACGGGTTGTATTCCGTTCTACAAATACTTCCAAACTGCCGTGAAATGTTGTTCTCAGGGTGGTGTGCGTGGTGGTGCAGCAACAGTATTCTACCCAATGTGGCACGGCGAAGCTCGCTCACTCATGGTACTGAAAAACAACCGCGGCGTTGAAGAAAACCGTGTCCGCCACATGGACTACGGCGTTCAGTTGAACAAACTGATGTACCAACGTCTAGTTGAGGGTGGCAACATCACTCTGTTCTCACCATCCGATGTCCCAGGACTTTACGATGCGTTTTTCGAGAACCAAGCGGAATTTGAACGTCTGTATGTGAAATACGAAAACGATCCGTCAATTAAGAAAGAGACGGTAAAAGCGCTCGAGATGTTTACATTGCTCATGCAAGAGCGTGCGTCTACTGGCCGTATTTACATTCAGAACGTGGACCACTGTAATACACACAGCCCGTTTGATGCAGAAGTCGCACCAGTTCGCCAGTCAAACTTGTGTCTGGAAATTGCACTGCCAACCAAACCACTTGCTAACGTAGAAGATGATTCAGGCGAAATCGCGCTCTGTACCTTGTCGGCTTTCAACCTTGGTGCAATCAACACACTTGACGATCTAAAAGAGTTGTCTGAATTGGTGGTGCGTGCTCTGGATGCACTGCTTGATTATCAAGATTACCCACTACCAGCGGCGTACAAATCAACGATGAACCGTCGTACTTTGGGTGTGGGTGTGATCAACTACGCGTACTACCTTGCCAAACATGGTGTGAAATACTCAGATGGCAGTGCCAATGGTTTGACTCACCGTACGTTTGAAGCGATTCAGTACTACCTATTGAAAGCGTCGGTTGAGTTGGCGAAAGAACAAGGTAAGTGCCCACTGTTCCACGAAACCAACTATGCAAAAGGCTTAATGCCGATCGACACGTACAAGAAAGACATCGATTTGATCTGTGATGAACCCCTTCATTACGACTGGGATGCACTGCGTGCTGAGATTATGGAACATGGTCTACGTAACTCGACACTCACCGCGCTAATGCCTTCCGAGACCTCTTCTCAGATTTCTAACGCGACGAACGGTATCGAGCCACCACGTGGTTATGTGTCGGTCAAAGCATCGAAAGACGGTATTTTGAAGCAGGTTGTGCCTGACTTCATCGAGTTGAAGAACAACTATGAGCTATTGTGGAATATCGGCTCAAACGATGGCTACCTACATCTTGTTGGTATCATGCAGAAGTTCGTAGACCAAGCCATTTCGGCAAACACGAACTATGATCCTTCTCGCTACGAGAGCGGTAAAGTGCCAATGAAGAAACTGCTTCAAGATTTGCTCACCGCGTACAAGTTTGGCGTAAAAACGCTTTACTACCATAACACCCGTGATGGCGCGAAAGACGAGCAAAAAGACGCAGTTCAACCACAAGATGACGATTGTGCAGGCGGCGGTTGTAAGATTTAATCTTCCCCACCCATAATCGAAACCAATACAGACTATCGAATGCCTCCCCTGAAGGGGAGGTTAAAAGGAATTGAGGCATCATGGCTTACAGTACTTTTAACCAAACTAAAAATGACCAGCTCAAAGAACCGATGTTTTTGGGCCAATCGGTTAACGTTGCACGTTACGACCAGCAAAAGTTCGAGATCTTTGAAAAGCTGATCGAAAAACAATTGTCTTTCTTCTGGCGCCCAGAAGAAGTCGACGTATCGAGCGATCGCATCGACTACAACAAACTGCCTGATCATGAGAAGCACATCTTCATCTCAAACTTGAAGTACCAAACGCTGCTTGATTCGATCCAAGGCCGTAGCCCGAACGTGGCATTGCTTCCGTTAGTTTCTCTTCCTGAGCTAGAGACATGGATTGAAACTTGGTCTTTCTCTGAAACGATTCACTCTCGTTCTTACACGCACATCATTCGTAATATCGTCAATGATCCAAGTGTCGTGTTTGATGACATCGTCGAAAACGAACATATTCTTAAGCGTGCGAAAGATATCGCACACTACTACGATGATTTGATTCAATTGACCAACGACTACCACCGCTTTGGCGAAGGTGAGCACGTGGTGAATGGCGAAACCATTAAAGTTAGCCTGTACGAACTGAAGAAAAAGCTCTACTTGTGTCTGATGTCCGTTAACGCGCTCGAAGCCATTCGCTTCTACGTGAGCTTTGCATGTTCATTTGCTTTCGCAGAGCGTGAGCTTATGGAAGGCAATGCAAAAATCATCAAACTGATCGCTCGTGACGAAGCACTGCATCTTAACGGTACTCAGCATATGATTAACCTGCTGCGCAATGGTCAAGATGATTTCTCTTTCATGCAAATAGCAGAAGAAGCCAAGCAACAGTGTTTTGATTTGTTCAAAGAAGCGGCTGAGCAAGAGAAAGAATGGGCAGAATACCTGTTCAAAGATGGTTCGATGATTGGCCTGAACAAAGACATTCTTTGTCAGTACGTTGAATACATTACCAACATCCGCATGCAAGCCGTTGGTCTTCCAGTCGCGTACCCGAATGCAACCTCGAACCCAATTCCTTGGATTAACGCTTGGTTGTCTTCTGATAACGTGCAAGTGGCACCACAGGAAGCGGAAATTTCCTCTTACTTGGTAGGACAAATTGACAACGAAGTTCACTCAGACGATTTTGAGGGCTTTGAACTCTAATGCCTAAAATCCGCATCAACAAACTACACAGTTTTGAATCTAATCGTGCTAACACCATTTTGGAAACGATGGAACAAGCAGGGTTGCTGCCAGAATATAACTGTCGGGATGGGCACTGTGGTGCATGTCGCTGCAAGCTTGAGTCTGGCGAAGTGGAGTATGTGGGTTTTGCCATGGCCTATACGCAAAGCAATGAGATTTTGCCGTGTATCTGCCGCGCGAAAACTGATGTGATATTGAGTGACGTCAATTACGTGATGAAAGAAAAACGCGCTTAGTGTTTTTGACCGAAAGACAAAGAGCCAGCAAAAATATGCTGGCTCTTTTCATTTCTGCGTGGGCAAAAACAAATCGCGCTTAACCCAACAGATTTATTTCACGAGACTGCTCGGTACAAACATCTCTTTGACTTTTGTCACCGAGAAATACTCACCAAACATCGGTTTCTTTTCCAAATAGCGGCGTAATAAATCTGCAGCCACCGTGCTAATCACTCTACTCGCGTCTTCTTTACCATATACTCGATTGAGCTCAAGCACCATGCCCCACTCACCACCATGTGCTGATAACGCCACAGAGAAT
Source organism: Vibrio sp. 03_296 (assembly GCF_002265885.1). Classification (NCBI taxonomy): domain Bacteria; kingdom Pseudomonadati; phylum Pseudomonadota; class Gammaproteobacteria; order Vibrionales; family Vibrionaceae; genus Vibrio; species Vibrio sp. 03_296. The sequence continues at coordinate 9,717 of NZ_NPKW01000148.1, read as the reverse complement.
TGTTTTCCGTTGAGTTTACCGGTCACCAATGCCAGATCCGTCGAACATTTTTCACGCGTCGCTCCTGCCAAGGCAAAGACGGCAGCCAGCGGATTGCTGTTATCAATGCTCTCACTGCCTTTCGCCGACAACACCCAAGCATGACCACTTTGCTCTGCAATGTTGTCATCCGATTGCAACCAACTCGCTAAATAGCCAAAACTACTCTGTTCAGCGGTTGCCAAGGTGAGTCCTTTCTCTTTCAACATATGACCTATGTGCTGCGTCATCGACTCATCGACACTCACCACGTTGCCTTCCAGCAACTTGTAAATCAGCTGCATTACCTTGACACGTTCATCAAGGGCATCTTTTGGTCCAAACAGTTTCACTTCAATAAATGGCAAACTTGAGCGGTAACCTAACTCGTAGCCTTGAGGCAGCTTCAGTGCATCGAGCTTATCTGAAATGCCAGACTCAGACAGGCCAAACGTATACAAACGGCTACATTGAAACGCTTCGTTGTCTGGCCATTGTTTTTTCAAATCTGGCAAAATCTGCGTTTCCACCATCACTTTGAACTCACGTGGCACACCAGGCGTAAAGTAAAATACCGCCTCATTGATATTCATTTTGAAACCACACGCAGTACCAATCGGGTTATCTACAATCTCGGCTATTTCAGGCAACATGGCTTGTTTCAAGTTGCTGTCCGGCATAGGGCGATTGCGCTCACGGTACATCTCTTCCATGCGAGTCAACCACTCTTTAAACAGCACAATTTTACATTCGGCGGCTTTGGCTGCCGCTGCCGAACTCATATCATCTGTGGTTGGTCCTAAACCACCATTGACGATGACGACATCATTGTTAAAGCTCAGCATGAGTAGCTCTTCGACCAAGGCATTCATTTGATCCCCAACGGTCGAACGCTTAGTCAGGGCAAAGCCTTGCTCATACATGACGCTTGAAAGCCAAGCGGCATTCGTGTCGACAATGTCACCCTGAAGGACTTCTTCACCTGTACTCAACATGGCAATTTTCACGAATCGTATTCCTTAAATAATCTGGAGTCATTCACTCTTAAAGCGATATATTTCGGTTAGACCAAACTCTTACGCCAATTGTTTCGGCTAAATTGATGACAACTGTTCCCATAAAGGTCACTTTAAGGGATAATTGTGAACTCGATCATCTAACACAACTTGGAGACCTTTTGTGTCAAAGCAAATCTTAAAAACTACAGCTTTGAGTGGACTCATTCTTACCGCTTCTGCATCTGCTACCGAACAATACGACTTCAGTAAGCATATAGAATTTTCATACAGCACAAACTGCCTTCAAGAGTACTGTGTCAGCGACAACTTGTATAGCTACAAGCCTGCTACTACGTTGTCTTTAGATGAGCCGAGCAATGAACTGAATTTGGACGCCGGTACGCAACCTAAGCACTACATTGTCCCGCAAGATAAAGACTGGGACTATCTGATGGGCCAAACTTACACCATTCTTGGTTTGAGTGTAGCGACAGTAGGCTTGATGACTTTGTTACCAGAAAGCATTACCAAGTGGGATGACGATGCTCGAGACATCAGTAATCTAGGTAGCAAGTGGAAAGACAACGTTTCCTCGGGTCCAGTATGGGACCGCGACGAGCACTTCTTAAACTACATCATGCACCCATATTTTGGTGGTGTGTACTACACAGCAGCACGTCACGCTGGATACAACGAATTTGAATCGTTTCTTTACTCTTCTGTCATGTCGACGTTCTTCTGGGAATACGGCGTAGAAGCGTTTGCAGAAGTACCATCATGGCAAGATATCTTCATTACGCCATTTTTCGGTGCCGTGGTTGGTGAAATCATGCTCGAAACGGAGCAAAACATTATCGCCAATGGTGGTGAAGTTTTAGGATCCGAAACCGTGGGCGATGTGTCACTGTTTTTCCTTAACCCTGTTGGTCATATCCATTACTGGGTCAGTAACGCTTGGGGTGGCAGTGCCGAAGTCAACTTTGTTTCTAATCCTTGGTTTGGTAATCAGGATGCGGCCAAATATGCCTTAGACTCTGGCTACGCTTACGACAACCAGTTCTATGGGTTTGATTTCAAAGTCACATTCTAACCAGCCATTTTTGTATCGGGCGACCTCAACGGTCGCCCTTTTTGTGCCCTACCACTGAATTTCTCCATCCACTTTGGGGATTAGGTGAAAAACTTGACCTTAGTCAAACCTGTCATACATCGATAGCTTCTACACTGAAATCAGACAAGGATTATTTCTTTTAATCAACAAGTTGCTTGATGTGTCAGGGGGAAGTTATGAACAGTGTATTCATCGTTAATTTCGTTGGTAGAGCCTCTCCAACAACGATCAAACAGTTAGCGGCTATTACTCATGAAAATGGGGGTAAATGGCTAATCAGCAAGGTTAACTTCATTGAAGACCAAGTGGCCGCAGTGATTAAAATTGACATGCCGTCACAGCACGTTCAAACCGTTAAAGATGCCTTCAGCTCTCACCCAGACTTGATTGTTCAGTTTGTGGATTCAGACTCAACGATTCACGACAAAGAAACCATCTTCCAACTTCGTCTCGATTCGAATGATCGAGCCGGTATTGTCAATGAGATCACTCACGTGCTCGACAATCAAGGCATCAGCATTCTTGACATGGATTGCCAACGCGTATTTATTGCTGGCGGTGGTGGTGTAAGCTCCAGTTTATTTACCGCTAATATGGCGATTAAATTGCCTGTCGAGCTCGATATAGAAGACGTCGCCAACGAGCTAGAATCCTTGAGTGAAGACACTCGCGTGATTATCGAGTCTTAACAAACAAAAAGAGCAGCCAACTGGCTGCTCTCCTTTCTTACTCTATATAACCATAACCGGACTTACTGTACCGACCAAAGTGATAATGTACGTTTAAAGTCTTCGTAGCCAAACTCGTTGAGTTTCTGAATTTCACCATTGGTGCGCTCACAGTATACGGAAGGCATCTTCAGACCGTTGAACCAGTTCAGTTTCACCATAGTGTAACCTGCACTATCAAGAATGTGCAGACGCTGGCCAACTTGCAGAGGCTGGTCAAACTTAGCCACACAGAATTGGTCACCAGCCAGACAAGAACAAGAACCAATCACGTACTCATGTTTGCCATTTTCTGATGCTTCAAGCACTGATGCAGGTTCTTTGTAGATCAGCGTATCAAGGCGGTGTGCTTCTGTTGCAGAATCTACGATTGCCGTTTTCATGCCGTTTTCAACCAAATCCACCACGGTCACAACCAAATCGGTGGTTTTAGTGATGATCGCTTCACCTGGCTCTAGATACATCTGTACGCCGTGCTTCTCAGAGAACGCTTTCAGCGCTAGACCCAGTTTTTCTACATCGTAACCTGGCCACGTGAAGAACACGCCTCCGCCCATGCTGACCCAATCAAGTTTGTTGAGGTAAGCACCAAAACGCTCAGAGATGGAATCCAGTAGCGCGATGAAGGCGTCCACATCTTTGTTTTCACAATTCATGTGGAACATGACGCCGTTGATGCTATCAAATACTGCCGGATCAATATGATCAGCCTGTACACCTAAACGTGAGAATTGGCGAGCGGGATTTGCCAAATCTTGGCTTGCGTAACTCACACCAGGATTCAAGCGCAAACCGATAGATGCTTTGCCTTCAACGATATGACGGTGTGCTGCCAGCTGAGACTGTGAGTTGAAAATGATTTTATCGCACAGTTCCGCAACTTCACGAACATCATCTTCACTATACCCCACACTGTAAGCGTGTGTTTCGCCACCAAACTTTTCATAACCTAGCTTCACTTCGAACGGGCCTGAGCTCGTCGTACCGTCTAGGTAAGGTTTGATGATGTCGAATACACCCCAAGTCGAGAAGCACTTCAGTGCTAATACCAATTTAACCCCAGAAATTTCTTTTAACTGCTTAGCAATCTCTAGGTTTTGGATCAACTTTGCTTCGTCAATCATGAAAAATGGAGTTTTCAATTGCTCTTTGTTCATCTTTATCATCACTTTAACTGAACAAAGCCGGTGCAACGCACCGGCTTGAAGATAGGACTGAATAATACAGCGAAAGGCTTACTTCAGTGTATGAATCGTTGGTTGACCCGGTGTTAGCTCTAGCACATCCCAGTCCAAACCAATGGCTGGCATGGTTTCTAGGAACGGATCTGGATCCAACTGTTCCATGTTGAATACGCCAGCCTCTGCCCAAGCACCGCGGAAATACTGCAGTGCAGCAGTAATCGCAGGAACACCTGTGGTGTAGGCAATGGCTTGGTGCTCGACGTCTTTGTAAGCAACTTCGTGGTCTGCGTTATTGTAGATGAACACACTACGCGCTTTGCCGTCTTTCTTACCTTGAACCCAAGTACCGATACACGTCAAACCGGTGTAACCTGGAGCCAAAGACGTTGGATCTGGCAACATCGCTTTCAACACTTGCAGAGGCTGAACCACAGTACCGTCATGGAGTGTTAGTGGCTCTGGGCTCAACAAACCGATGTCACGCATGCAGTTGAAGTAGTTTAGGTAACGATCACCAAAACCCATCCAGAATTCAATACGCTTAGCAGGAATGAACTCTTTCAGCGAGCGAACTTCATCGTGCGCCATTGAGTACACTTTGAAGTTGCCACATTTCGGGAAATCAAACTCTAGCATACGAGTATGACAAGGAACGCGCTTCCACTCTTCGTTTTCCCAGTAGAAAGAATCCCCTTGGATTTCCAATAGGTTCGTTTCTGGGTCAAAGTTGGTTGCAAATTTCTTACCGTGATCGCCTGCGTTGATGTCCATCACGTCAATGGTATCGATCTCATCAAATAGGTGCTTCACTGCATACGCTGCGAAAACAGAAACAACGCCAGGATCGAAACCCGCACCAAGGATGCCCGTGATGCCCGCTTCTTCGAACTTAGCACGGTATTTCCACTGTTCGTCGTAAGCTTCTGGTACTTGCTGACCTTCACTACATAGGTCAACCGCTACCGATGTATCTAGGTAAGACACTTTCGCTTGGTAACACGCTTCCATAATGGTCAGGTTTACCCAAGGAGGGCCTGCATTGATAACCAAGTCAGGTTTTACTTCCTTAATCAGTGCAACCAGCGAGTCCACATCGTCAGCATTCACAGCACGAGCTTCAAGTTTCTTACTTGAATCTTTCAGGTTGTTACGACCATGAATCGATTCAATGATCTTTTCACACTTGTCTAAAGTGCGAGAAGCGATAGTAATGTCACCTAGAACATCGTTGTTTTGTGCTGCTTTGTGTGCAATTACCCAGCCTACGCCGCCTGCACCAATTTGTAAAATTGCCATAGTTTTCCGTTACCTTTATTGCGCTAGCTCAGCCGCTAGAGTGTTGATTTTAGATAGTAAAGATTCAAAATCTGACATCTTCAGACATGGGTTAAGAATCGTGAATTTCAGCGCTGTTTTGCCATCAACGATTGTTTCACCCAGGACTGCCACACCGCGAGTCAGTGCCTCCAGTCTCAGCGTTTTATTCAACTCATCCAGATCCGAACCTAGAGTAGAACGGAACAAGACAGTGGATAGTGAAGGCTCAGCCAATAATTCGAAGCCTTCTGTATTACGCACTAAGTCAGCCACCTCAAGTGTTTGACCTAGAATGTGGTCGTACATCGCGCCTAGCGCTTTCGGACCCACGTTTTGCATCGTCATGAACACTTTCAAAGCGTCAAAACGTTTAGTAGTTGCGATCGATTTGTCCACCAAGTTTGGTAGTTCATCGTGTTCGCGGTTTAAGTAATCGGCATGGTGCAACAAGAACTTGAAGTTCTGCTTGTCGTTAACAAGCACAGCACCACAACTGATTGTTTGATAGAACAGTTTGTGGAAATCAACACTCACTGATTGCGCACGCTCAACCCCTTTTAAGCGCGCTTTCTGACTGCTCAGAATCAGAGCACCACCGTAAGCACCGTCAACGTGCATCCACAGATCGTGTTTTTCTGCCACGTCAGCAATGGTGTTCAAATCGTCAATCGCACCGTGGTCTGTCGTACCGGCTGTACCCACAACAGCAAATGGAATCAAACCTTCGGCTTTCGCCTGCTCTACCGCAGCTTCCAGCTTAGTCACATCCATTGTGCCATTGGCATGTGCATCGATGGTCAAAACCGCTTTTTCGCCCAAGCCCATCCAAGAAGCGGATTTTTGCACTGTGAAGTGCGACTTCTTAGAACAGATAATGCGTAGTTTGTCAGCGTAATCTGGAAGACCAAGCTTCTGGATTGAGTGGCCACTCAGTTTGTCTGCAATCCAATCACGAGCCAGCATTAGGCCCATTTGGTTGCTTTGAGTACCGCCACTGGTGAAGATACCGTCTGCTTTCGCACCCAGCTCATACTTGTCGCACAGCCAGTTAATCACTTTCTGTTCAACGTAAGTGGCAGATGAAGATTGATCCCATGAATCCATAGATTGATTCAATGCAGCGATCATTGCTTCTGCAGCCACCGCTGGCATCAGTGGAGGCGTGTGCAAATGCGCGATACAGTCAGGGTGCTGAGTAAAGATTGAGTTCTTAACAACGAGCTCTGTTGTTTCGTCGATGATCGCTTTAAGTGGTGCGTTTTTGTTGTCTAGATCAACCGCGTAAATCGCAGATTCTAACGCTTTCGGATCCATACCTGAGTAAGGTGCATCCACTTCTTCAAACGCGTTCTTCAGTGCCGCAGTCGTGTGGTTCATCACCGATGCGAACTCTTTGCTACCGTTTACGCCGGTGTGGATAAAGTGTTTTTTCCACTCGGCATTTTCTTCAACCGCTTTTAGATTGCCACCCGCCGCGAGAATCGCTTCTTCCAGAATGCGTAGGGCAAAATCAAGCTGCTCAAAAGAGATGATCAGAGGAGGAAGGAAACGGATAACCGAACCGTCACGACCGCCTTTCTCGACCATCAAACCGCGCTCTAGCGCAGCACGTTGAATGGCAAGAGTCAGCTGACCATCAGAAACAGGCTCACCAAACTTATTCAACTCTGAGCCTGGCTTACGGATTTCAACGCCCAGCATCAAGCCTTTGCCACGAACTTCCGCAATACAATCGACGCGTTGTTGGATTTTTTCCAAGCCGTGACGTAGGTACTGACCTGCCACATTTGCGTGTTCAACAAGCTTATCACGCGTGATAATTTCAAGCGCTTTTGCACCAGAAACCATCGCGAGCTGGTTACCACGGAAGGTACCCGTGTGTTCACCCGGACGCCATGTGTCATGCTTTTTGTTAATCACTAGTAGCGACATTGGTAGACCACCACCAATGGCTTTAGATAGACACAATACGTCAGGCACAATGCCCGCTTCTTCAAACGCGAAGTGATAACCTGATTTGCCGACACCACATTGGATCTCGTCGAAAATCAATAGCATACCGTGTTCGTCACAGATACGACGAAGTTCACGTAACCAAAAAGCTGGAGCAGGAATAACACCGCCTTCACCTTGCACAGGCTCAACAATGATCGCTGCCGGTTTCATGATACCCGCTTCGTCATCATTAAGCAGACGTTCGATGTAACGAATACTCGCTTTTGCACCTTCGTCACCACCCAGTCCAAACGGACAGCGTAGGCTGTATGGGAAAGGCATAAAATGCACATCCGACATCAAACCAGTACGACGAGCTTTGGTATTCAAGTTACCCATCATACCCATGGTACCGTTCGTCATACCGTGGTATGCACCGCGGAAAGCAAACATGGTGTTGCGACCAGTAGTTTGTTTCGCCAGTTTGATGGCCGCTTCCACAGCATCCGCGCCAGATGGGCCACAGAACTGGATCACACAGTTGTTGCTAAGCTCTTCAGGTAGGAAGGCTTTTACCGATTTGATGAAATTGGTTTTTGCTGTCGTCGCAATATCAAGTGTTTGATATGGAAGACCAGAATCGAGCTGCTCTTTTAGCGCTTGATTGATTTCCGGGTGGTTGTAACCCAGTGCCAAAGTACCCGCACCAGCAAGACAGTCCAAAAAGATCTGACCGCGAGTATCTTCCACTAGACAGCCATAAGCCTGCTTAATTGCGATAGGCAAACGGCGTGGGTAAGAACGTACTTCTGACTCGTGCTCAGCCTGATCAAGTAACACTTGATCTGGCGTTAAATCATAAATTCCTTCAACAACAGGAACTTGAGAAGAAAAGATAGTCGCGATAGTGTTAGTATCGACTTCAAAGGCGGTGCTCATACATTTTCCCTTGAAATAAAAAAAATGATTCTCGCCCCCGGCGCACTCAGTAACTCTTAGTACGTAATTGGGACATGACCAAGCCTTCCGATTGGCGTTAAATAACGGGTACGGAATAGCGACCATTACATCGAATGGTAAAGTATCGGTCTTAAAATCAAGGCTCGGTAATGCTTCTGTTTTGCAAAACAGGGCATTCAGGAAGTATGAAGCTGATTAATGTGTGATTATTAAAAAAGTTCAACGTTGGGTTTCCCATTTACATGCCGCTGCTTAAGCAACATTAGTATCCCGTCTATCGACAAAAGGCTCTGTCGATACCTACCCTACGTAGTGTCACAATCAGCTTGAATGGTCACTACGCGTGTCCCCCAGAACTACTGTCCGAGATTGCGCGCGAATTTAGCACAATTAGAAATAGACTGGCAACAAGTTTTAATAATAATTTTGCTGATTAGCTCGCACTATAAAATGCAAGAATAGAGAATAACAAGAAGAAAACGGGACGAAACGACACCACACGGGCAACATCGACTTGAAGAATCGCTGAAAACAAAAAAGCCCAGCATTTCTGCTGAGCTTTTGTGTTTGGAGCGACACACGAGGTTCGAACTCGTGACCTCAACCTTGGCAAGGTTGCGCTCTACCAACTGAGCTAGTGTCGCATCTGTTCTTTCGAACGATATTAAATGGTGCCCCGGGCCGGACTTGAACCGGCACGACTCGAAAGTCGAGGGATTTTAAATCCCTTGTGTCTACCAATTTCACCACCAGGGCACACAAAACTTGTTATGGCTTGCACCATGTCGATATCGCTTTCGCCATATCTTAAAATTTGGAGCGACACACGAGGTTCGAACTCGTGACCTCAACCTTGGCAAGGTTGCGCTCTACCAACTGAGCTAGTGTCGCAAATGGAGGCGCGTCCCGGAGTCGAACCGAGGTCCACGGATTTGCAATCCGCTGCATAGCCCCTCTGCCAACGCGCCTTACATCCCCCTTAAGAGGTTGTTCTCTCTTGGGTACGGGATGCATTCTACCCATTCATTAAAACGAGTCAACACTATTTTTTGTTTTTAAATCGTTTGAGCACAAAATATGCTAAAAGCCACAAATTGCTCATTTWAAGGCAGACTTTYCCACATAGAGTCAAGATTATCTAGAATAATCCTTGTCTTACACAACTTATACTTACGCCTTGATCGCGAACTTCACGCATAAAAAAACGGGCTTGCGCCCGTTCAGACTGCTGACAAAGGTCTAGCTTTCGAGCTAGACCTTTGATCTAATAGGGGTATCGAAATATGGATACTCCGATATGCTTCAAGAACCCACCCCGCAACAATACGAACTGGAAATGGTGACGATGGAACAGTTAGTTCCTAAAGACCATTTAGTGCGCAAAATCGATAATGCTATCGACTTTGAATTCATTCGTGATGAAGTCGCTCATCTTTATTGTAAAGATAATGGGCGTCCACCTGTTG
>NZ_NPKW01000147.1:0-125739 GCF_002265885.1 Vibrio sp. 03_296 | reverse complement strand
CGTAGTAGCCACACCATTAAAAAACCAACAGTATAGCCAGCCACTTGGCAGTTATTTGCGAGTACCGAGGCGGGTGGCAGAGAAGAAAACGCAGAATATTGAAATTAATAAARRCTTATTCACAGTGTTCTTCCTCTGCCTCAAGTAATGTTCCACCAGAGCCATTGAGCAGTCGATTGTATGACAGATAGGCTAAAGTTCGAGCTTTTGTGTTGTAAGTTAGCGCAGTAATTGTTCTAGATGTATTCGTTATATCTCTAACCGGGATTCCTACATAGCTCTACACGACTAACTACTTATATTTTTTTTGGCAATTCTAAGCGCTCGGTCAGTAGCTTCGTCACTTGGAACGCTAAAGTCATAGTATAAGTTTTCTTGTGTAAATCTCGCATCCTGCTTTAGAGCATTACGAACAGGCTCTGTTACTTCTAACGCATCAATAAACGCTTCGACGTCATCTCGAATGCCATCTTGGTTAGTATCTGGTCCTGTCAACGAATCAGAGCGATCTAACAAAGGCTCATAGCGCTCATAAATCACCATTATCTGGTCGTTAATGGTTTTCTGGCTCTTTAGTGTTGCAATCAGCTCATCTGTTTTTTCAATTTGAATGGATGGCGTTGCCGTAGCTGGGGAAGGTGATGTAGAGCGGCTATCGCCGGATGAGTTACAACCAGCAATGCTGGCTACAACTAGCATTGTAATTAAAGTACGTGTCATTGTTATGCCTCAAGTAAACTAAGAAGCATGTAGTGTAAGTAGATGATTTTAATAATGATAATTATGATTTTCTATAAGGGAATTAGAATTCGTTATTAACTAATTGAAGGTACAGTTGGTGTTAACTTATCACTCGCAATACCTTTCCTCTGCCTCAAGTAATGTTCCCCCAGAGCCATTGAGTAATCGATTATAGGCAAGAAAAGCAAGTGTGCGTTCCTTAGTATTGTAGGTTAAGGCAGTGATCGTCCTAGACGTTTGAGTAATATCCCTTACTTGAACTCCAACAAATTCATAACACGCGATAACTTTAAAATCTTCTTTTGCTATTTCAAGCGCTCGGTCAGTAGCTTCGTCACTTGGAACGCTAAAGTCATAGTATAAGTTTTCTTGTGTAAATCTCGCATCCTGCTTTAGAGCATTRCGAACAGGCTCTGTTACTTCTAACGCATCAATAAACGCTTCGAYRTCATCTCGAATGCCATCTTGGTTAGTATCTGGTCCTGTCAACGAATCAGAGCGATCTAACAARGGCTCATAGCGCTCATAAATCACCATTAKCTGGTCGTTAATGGTTTTCTGGCTCTTTAGTGTTGCAATCAGCTCATCTGTTTTTTCAATTTGAATGGATGGCGTTGCCGAAGCTGGGGAAGGGGATGTAGAACGGCTATCGCCGGATGAGTTGCAACCAGCAATGCTGGCTACAACTAGCATTGTCATTAGAGTGCGTGTCATTGTTATGCCTCAAGTAAACTAAGAAGCATGCAGTGTAAGTGGATGATTTTAATAATGATAATTATGATTTTCTATAAGGGGATTAGAATTCGTTATTAACTAATTGAAGGTACAGTTGGTGTTAACTTATCACTCGCAATACCTTTCCTCTGGAGAAAGTAATTTAGAGCCAGTGCCGTTCAACAATCTGTTATATGCTAAGTAAGCTAAAGTTCTTGCCTTTGTGTTATACGTTAACGCTCTAACTGTTCGAGAAATTTGCGTACTATCCTCAACGGGAATTTTTAAATAGTCATAGCAAGCAAGAACCTTGTTATACTTCTCGGATATCTTATAAGAAAGCCTTTCATTTTCATCAGTGGCACTTTCAAAGTCGTGGCTGATAGCTTCTTGGCTATACCGAGCTTTTTGCTTAAGTACATTACGAACAGGCTCTGTTACTTCTAACGCATCAATAAACGCTTCGATATCATCTCGAATACCATCTTGGTTAGTATCTGGTCCTGTCAACGAATCAGAGCGATCTAACAAAGGCTCATAGCGCTCATAAATCACCATTAGCTGGTCGTCAATGGTTTTCTGGTTCTTTAGTGTTGCAATAAGCTCATCAGTTTTATCAATTTGAATGGATGGCGTTGCCGTAGCTGGGGAAGGTGATGTAGAGCGGCTATCGCCGGATGAGTTACAACCAGCAATGCTGGCTACAACTAGCATTGTCATTAGAGTGCGTGTCATTGTTATGCCTCAAGTAAACTAAGAAGCATGCAGTGTAAGTGGATGATTTTAATAATGATAATTATGATTTTCTATACCGTTATTAGTAGGTGTTATCGTGTTTGTATCAAAGCCAAATGATGGCATTTAACGTGAACCGATTGTTGTTGCACGCGCAAGGTGCGCTTTCTTTTGGTGCAACTGAACTAATAAAGTGCACATTTACCTCAATTCAAATTCCATTCCGAGCCCTAAATCGCTTAACCAGTGAAATAAATTACGTATATTCAATTGGATAGAAATTATTTATTAAATTGATAATTGTTGGAATGCTCCTTGCTCTATCTCACATTCGACGTATTTTCTCACCAACGTGGTGATATAAAACTTTACTGATGCACAGGATAAGTGCACTACAAAAATAACGGAGAGATCGAATAATGAGCGATACTGCCAGTCAGGTTCACGGAGCTGTTCAAACCCTGACACAAAGTTCAGACACCTTATTTTTATTGCTTGGCGCTATCATGGTGTTCCTTATGCACGCCGGATTCGCTTTCTTAGAAGTCGGAACGGTGAGACATAAAAACCAAGTCAATGCCCTGGTTAAAATCTTAGCGGATTTTGGCATTTCAACTTTGGCGTACTTCTTTATCGGCTATTGGGTTGCCTATGGGGCTCATTTTTTTGCCGATGCAGAAACATTAGCGCAAGGTAACGGCTATGAGTTGGTGAAGTTCTTTTTCTTACTGACCTTTGCCGCAGCCATTCCTGCCATTGTTTCCGGCGGCATTGCCGAGCGCGCGCGTTTTTATCCCGTTTTGATCGCGACATTCTTCACTGTAGGGCTTATCTATCCACTGTTTGAAGGCATTATTTGGAACGGAAATTTCGGTGTTCAAGCTTGGTTTGAAACCACTTTTGGTGTTGGGTTCCATGATTTCGCTGGATCCGTGGTTGTGCATGGTGTCGGTGGATGGATTGCACTGGTTGCGGTGATTTTCTTAGGCATGCGCCGAGGACGCGTTCGAGCTGGCAAACACACCAACTTCGCCCCTTCAAATATTCCTTTTCTCGCCTTAGGAGCGTGGATCCTTTGTGTCGGTTGGTTTGGATTTAACGTGATGTCTGCACAAACACTGAATGGCATCAGTGGTTTGGTTGCAATGAACTCGCTGATGGCGATGGCTGGCGGGATTGTCGCCGCGCTCATTGCTGGCAAAAATGACCCAGGCTTTATTCACAACGGACCTCTCGCAGGTTTGGTCGCAGTCTGTGCAGGTTCGGATCTCATGCATCCTCTTGGTGCTCTGGTGACGGGTTCGGTCGCCGGTGTTGTGTTTGTTTACTTGTTTACCTACTTGCAAAACAAAACCAAAATTGATGATGTGTTGGGTGTTTGGCCACTTCATGGTGTCTGTGGCGCTTGGGGCGGGATTGCTGCGGGCATCTTTGGTCAATCCTCACTCGGTGGGCTAGGGGGCGTCAGTTTCACCGTTCAGCTCTTGGGGACGCTTTTGGGCATTTTGGTTGCTCTGATTGGCGCTGGCATTGTCTATGGTGCGATTAACCGCCTCAGCGGTTTGCGACTCTCTCAAGAAGATGAGTTTAATGGCGCAGACTTAGCGATTCATAAGATCTCTTCCGTTAACGCTGAGTAGAATCAAACTTCTTATAAGGGCGGCGGCATTGCGTCGCTCTTTTCTCTCCATTTTTGCCTTATCTCTCAAAACCGTATCTTACTCCGAATATTTAAGACTATGGTCTAATCCTCATAACTACTGTTGTTTTTCGTTCAGTGGTAAGCTGTGAAAAAAGAACTACAAGGATAGGTTATGAACTTCCCATATCGAAATATCGTCGTATTGACCGGAGCTGGCATTTCCGCAGAGTCAGGTATTCAAACCTTTCGAGCACAAGATGGACTGTGGGAAAACCATCGTATTGAAGATGTCGCAACACCGGAAGGTTTCGCCAGAGATCCCGATTTAGTCCAAGATTTCTATAATCAACGTCGTAAAAAACTGCAAGACCCCAATATAGAACCCAATGCCGCACACCTTGCACTTGGCCGACTCGAAGCGGAGCTCGACGGTCAGGTAACGATCGTGACCCAGAACATCGATAATTTGCACGAACGTGGTGGTAACAAGAATATTATTCATATGCATGGTGAGTTGCTCAAATCTCGCTGCAGTGTCTCAAACCAAGTGATTGAGGAAACGGGGGATATTCTGACAGGGGATCTTTGTCATTGTTGCCAGATGCCATCGCAGATGCGTCCTCATGTTGTTTGGTTTGGTGAAATGCCTCTGAGAATGGGGGAGATATACTCAGCGTTAGAAACCGCCGACTTGTTTATCTCAATTGGCACGTCCGGGGTGGTTTATCCGGCCGCCGGGTTTGTCCATGATGCCAAAATGCACGGCGCACACACGATTGAAATTAACCTTGAACCCAGCGCGATCGAAAGTGAGTTTGTGGAAAAGCGCTACGGTAAGGCGAGTGTTGAAGTGCCTAAGTTGGTCGAGGAGCTGCTTGCGCATTTGGAGAGCAACGTTGAAAACGCATAATGATCGTTGAAAGAAGGATCAAAAAAGCGGCCACAGCCGCTTTTTCTTTTTAACCAAAAAAATTAGTTATTTACTTTGAGTTTTTGGAAGTACTCATCGTAAAGCACACTGGCTTCACCGACTTCGTCTTGCCACACGCCGTTGTCCATCACAGATTGTGGAGGGAAGATGTTTTTGTCTTCCGCAAACTCTTTAGGAAGCAGTTTGTAAGCGGTTTTCACTGGGGTTGGATAACCAATTTCCATCGCAATTTTCGCCGCATTTTCTGGGCGTAGAAGGAAGTCGATCATCTTGTGTGCGGCTTCAGTATTTTTCGCACCCGCTGGAATGGCTAAGCTATCCATCCAGAAAATTGCGCCTTTCTCAGGCCAGATGATGTCAATTTTTGCACCTTCTTGACGGGCCATGTACGCGGAGCCATTCCAAAGCATACCCAGTGAAACCTCACCCGCTAGATAGGGATTAGCAGGGAAATCTGAGTTGAACACCAACACATTCGGGATCAGTTTTTTCAGCTCTTCATACGCCGCTTTGATCTCGTCAGGATTGGTTGTGTTTGGCGAGTAACCAAGCTTTGAAAGCGCGATGTGGAACACTTCACGTGCATCATCCATCAACATCAATTGACCAGCCCACTGAGTATCCCAAAGATCTCCCCAGTTTTTTACTGAGCTCTTGTCCAGCATGTCAACGTTGATACCAATGCCTGTCGCACCCCAAATGTATGGAATAGAGTAGTCATTACCTGGGTCAAATGGCTTGTCTAGATAGTTCGCGTCCAGTTCAGCAAAGTGAGACAGCTTGGTTTTATCCACTTTTTGTAGCATTCCTTCTTTACGCATCTTAGAAACAAAATAAGTAGAAGGAACGACCAGATCATAGCCACTGCCTTGAGTCTTTAACTTTGCGTACATGCTCTCGTTAGACTCGTAGGTTGAATAGATGACTTTGATACCCGTTTCTTTAGTGAAATCTTCTAACACTTCACTTGGGATATACTCAGACCAGTTGTAGAAATACAGTTCTTGATCTGCTGCAAATGAAGAAGTTGAAAATAAAGTAGCAGCACACAATGCGCCGGTATACAGTGCTTTTTTCATTACTGTTCCGCTCATATCAGCGTGCCCTAAAGGGCAGGTGGTTATATAAAAACTGACGATGAGGTATCGCCAGAAAAAACAGCCTCGGATTATATCAGCTAAGTAAAAAAATAGGCAGCTTTCCGCTGCCTATATGATGAGTAATGAAGCAATTGTGCTGATTATTGACCAGCTTTAAGCTTCATAAAGTAGTCTTCGTACTTCACAGTTTTGTCACCAACCGCGTCTTGCCACTCTACGCGATCAAGATCTTCTTGCGACGGGAACAGTGGCGCCACATCTTTGAACTTCGCGTTTGACTCAGCAACAGCGGTCAAGTAACCCGTGTCGTTAGAGATTTGCTCTGCAATTTCTGGACGAAGTAGGAAATCGATCATCTTGTGCGCCGCATCCACGTTTTTCGCACCCGAACTAATTGCAAAGTTATCTACCCAACCAATGCCGCCTTCTTTAGGGAAAACAAGCGTTAGAGGTAAACCTTCTTTTTGCGCTGCCGCCGCACTGCCGTTCCAAAGCATGCCAACGCCAACTTCGCCAGACATGTATGGTGCGCCTGGGTTGTCAGAGTTGAATACCAACACGTTTGGCATTAGCTTTTGCAGTTCTGCGTAGGCTTCATCGATTTGTTTTTCGTCAGTGGTGTTACCCGAGTAACCCAATTTGCGTAGTGCGATATGGAACACTTCACGAGTGTCGTCCATCAACATGACTTGGCCTTTAAGCTCAGGTTTCCATAGGTCTGCCCAGCTTTGGAAGTCATTTGGGTCGTACATATCGGTATTCACAGCAAGACCAGTGATCGCAACAACGTGTGGGATAGAGTAGTCGTTGTTTGGATCGTAAGGTTTATCTAGATAGTTCTTATCTAAGTTTTTGAAGTTTGTTAGCTTCGATTTATCAATCTTCTGCAACATACCTTCATCACGCATCTTAGATACGAAGTAGGTAGAAGGTACTACCAGATCATAGCCTTGGTTGTGCGTTTTCAACTTGGCGTACAAGGTTTCGTTTGACTCGTAAGTAGAGTAAATCACCTTGATACCTGTTTCTTTAGTAAATTGCTCTAGGATATTACTGTTGATGTAAGGACCCCAGTTCATAAATACCAATTCTTTATCTTCCGCTGCAACCGAACCAGAAAACAGTGAAAGCGCACATGCACTACCAGCTAATAAAGTAGCCCATTTTTTCATTTACGTTAGCTCCAAACCAAACGTTGCCCGAAGGCATTTCGATAAAAAAACAGAATGGTGAATCACCATTCTGCTTCGCGTTTAAACACAACCAGAAGGCGGTTTATTTAACTTTCTCTCTCGCAAGGATTTGCGAGGTAATCACCAATACGAGTGAAATAACCAGCATCACAGTAGCCAATGCGTTGACTTCTGGAGAGATACCCACTTTAACCATTGAGTAGATTTTCAGCGGTAGAATCTCGTAAGTTGGGCCCGTCACAAACGAACTGATGATAACGTCATCTAAAGATAGGGTAAAACTTAGCAACCAACCAGCTGCAACAGCCGGTTTCGCCAGTGGCAGAATAATTTGCTTTAGAATCACCCATTCGCTTGCACCAAGGTCTTTTGCTGCTTCGAGCATTTTCACATCAAAACCGTTTAAGCGGCTATAAACTGTGACCACAACAAATGGCAAACAGAAGGTGATGTGCGCAACCAAAAGAGTAAAGAAACCCAATTGTGCACCCAGCACAAGAAACAGCGCCAATAGCGAAATAGCCATCACAATATCCGGAGACATCATGACGACAAATAACATACCGTTTACTGCGCTTTTGCCTTTGAACTGGTAGCGGAATAGGGCAACCGCCGTCAAACTGCCAATAATCGTGGCCGCAGTTGCTGAAAAAATCGCAACGTTAAACGAGTGCCATGCAGCTTGCATCAAGCTGTCGTTATTCACTAGCGCGTGATACCACTTGGTAGTGAATCCGCCCCATTTCATACCGAACTTGTTTTCGTTAAACGAGTTGGCGATCAATACGATGATTGGTAAATACAAAAACGCATAAACCAACGTCATAAAGCTAAATCTAACTGTACGTCCCATTAGTCCAGCTCCACTTTCTTATTCAACAATTTACCTGCACGATAGTAGGCATAAAGCATAATCGCCATTGCGATGGTCAGCGCGATACTGGTCGCAGCCCCAAACGGCCAATCGCGTGCATTGAGCACCTGGCTCTTAATGACGTTACCAATCAGCAAGTTTTTCGCACCGCCAAGCAAGTCAGAAATGTAGAACATGCCTAGAGCAGGGAGGAGAACCAACAAACAACCGCCGATAATGCCAGGCATTGTCAATGGCAGAATGACCTTTGTTAGCGTCTGGAACTTGTTTGCACCTAAATCTTTTGCCGCTTCGATATACGTGTCGTCCAGCTTTTCAATGGCTGAGTACAACGGCAAAATCATGAACGGCAGCAAAATGTACACCAAACCAATCATCACCGCGGTTTCGGTAAACATAATGCGCATCGGGGTATCAATA
This sequence comes from Vibrio sp. 03_296, assembly GCF_002265885.1. Lineage (NCBI taxonomy): Bacteria > Pseudomonadati > Pseudomonadota > Gammaproteobacteria > Vibrionales > Vibrionaceae > Vibrio > Vibrio sp. 03_296. The sequence goes on along the minus strand of NZ_NPKW01000147.1, from coordinate 117,389 downwards.
AGACCAATGCTCAATAGCGCTTTATTGAGAATACCTTGTGTACCCAACACGATTTTTAGGCCATAGGTACGGATCAGTGAGTTGGTCCAGAAAGGCACAATCACCAAAAACAGCATAAATGGACGCCATTTGTGTGGCATCTTCGCCACAATGTAAGCAAATGGGTAGCCCACAACCAAACAGATAAGGGTTGCAACAATCGCCATGTAGAAGGAGTGCAGCAACACTTTCACGTACAAAGGATCGAGCAAACGCGCGTAGTTATCCAATGTAAACGTCATTTCAATGAGGTTGGCTTCATCACGCGTTAGAAAACTGGTGCCAATGATCATCAGGTTTGGAATAAGAACAAAAAGAACCAACCAACCGACAATCAGCGTGATAATGGCGTTTTGAAGACTAAATTTCTTGCTCATCGCTTAGCACCACTTCCCAGCTTTCAACCCAAGTAATGGCGACTTTTTGGCCCAAAGAGTGGTCCACATCAGGATCATCTTCGTTAAAGAACTCGCTCACCATTACACGCATGCCAGATTCCGTTTCAATAACAGAATCAAGAGTCATCCCTTTGTAAGTACGCTCGGTAACGTGACCGACAATACCTTTCTCTTCGGATTCTTTGATCTCTTCAATACGTAAGTCTTCTGGACGAAGTAGCACTTGCAGTTTCTGACCTGCCGTTACCGGCTCATCAAAATAAACCACAGAGTCAACACCTTCAATTTCTGCACGAATACGTTTTTCGTCAAGGCGTTCTTTTGCTGTTGCTTCAAACACGTTGATTTCGCCAATGAAGCGCGCAACAAATAAGTTTTTTGGATCTTCGTAGATTTCACGAGGTGAGCCATCTTGCTCGATCACACCTGAGCGCATAACAATAATGCGGTCTGACATCGATAGGGCTTCTTCCTGATCGTGCGTCACGAAAATAAAGGTGATGCCAAGCTGACGCTGTAGCTGCTTGAGTTCGATCTGCATTTGCTTACGTAATTTGTAATCAAGCGCTGATAGGGATTCATCAAGTAATAGTACTTTTGGTTTGTTAACCACTGCACGCGCAATTGCAATACGCTGCTGCTGGCCACCAGAAAGCTGATGAGGTTTACGCTGAGCCATGCTCTCTAAACGAACCATTTTAAGCGCGTCCATTACGCGAGGTTCGATTTCAGAAGTAGGGACCTTCTGCATACGTAAACCAAACGCAACATTATCAAACACAGTCATGTGTGGGAACAATGCGTAACTTTGGAATACCGTGTTGACATGCCTTTGTTCTGCAGGAACGTTAGTGACATCCTGATTGTCGATCGTAATTTGGCCATTATCTGCAGTTTCAAAACCTGCGATCATGCGTAAAACGGTTGTTTTACCACAGCCAGAAGGACCTAGAATCGTTAAAAATTCACCGTGATTAACGTCCAGGTTTAAATTACCGATGATTTCCTTACCATCGAAACTCTTACTGATACCAGATAAACGGATTACTGGTTGTCCTGCATTTTGTTTAGCGTTCAACGTCTGTATTTCTCCCACATGGGTCATGTAACTAGTATGACCTGTAGTAATTCACAATAAGGGGCGCATGATAATCACCAAAAGTGTGAATTCAAAGTATTTTCTCATCCCGAAACAGAAAAAGTTTTGTAGGTAAAAATGACGATTACTTACCATACTGTTATTAGGATTATTCGGCTTTCACAAGTAATTGAATGAAGACCAAAATATCCCGTTACAAACTAATCTGTCGCCTATAGATTTCAAGTGGTTAATTATCAATCAAAATGCAAATAAAGCAAGATATACATAGAGAAACAGAGTTTAGCTAACGAGAGATTTCAGTATAATGAACGTCCTTCTATTAATGCAGATTTTACAGAGGATAAGTAAGTCAGCTTAGGATAACTATGAAAAACGAATTCGAAAAAGAGATTAACATTGGCGGTACTATTGAAAGTGCGCTCTCTGGTCAATATGAGCTGAGTGCTGGAGCTGTTTTTAGTGAAGCTTGGAAGAAAACGATGTCGCATTTCTTCAGCTTTTCTCCAGCTATCGTGCTGTTACTCGCGCTACAGTTGCTGATTTTCTATATCGCACTTCAACTGCAACTTGGTGAGCCGAGTGTCATCCTTGATGCCATCGTCAATCCCGATTTACTGACTGAACAAATTGTTTCGGCTATTTATGTCGCAAACTTCAGCTACGAAGTGATTAGCGCCCCGATTTTTGCAGGTGTCAGCTTGATGGCGATGAGCCATGCTGCAGGCTTACAGACGAAAACTCGCCACATCAGCAAAGGGCTTCAATACACGATTCCCGTTATTCTTGCCACTTTGTTCAGCTTGATGCTTCAAGGCTTACTGGGCATGATTTTTCCTTTGCTTTCACTTTATCTTTCAATGGCGTTTAGTCACTCGATTCTGCTTATCTGCGAAAAGAATGTTCCACCAATGCAATCTCTGCTGCTTTCTTTACGTGCGATCAACCGAAAAATTCTAGTGGTATCAGGTTTGTACCTGCTGGTGATGGTGATGTTTGCGGTAGCAACGGTCTTTTATGGCATCGGGTTGATTTTTGTTTTGCCATTTTTCTTCCATCTCAAAGGTATTCTCTATCGTGAGATGTTTGGTATCCGTTTGAAAATAGTGGCGACCTCCGGTTCTGACGACAATAACGATAACAATTCACAGGTATTTAATGCTTAACCCATCACAATCTACATTTTTAAAAGTGACCGCTGTTGCGGCTTTTGTTGCTTTCTCTGCTGTCGGTCCTTATGTGTTCTATCGAGACCATCAACTTAAAGAGCCAGTGCAAGCTATGGAATCTTTACCTGACTTCGCTGCGATTCAAAATGTCGCCGAGAAAAAAAGGGCCTTTTTCGACTATCTAAGACCTATGGTGGCGCTGGAAAACCAACGTGTGCTTGAAGAGCGTTCTTTTCTAGAATCGTTGGATATGGCCAACTTATCGAAAAAGCAGAGCGCTCGACTCGACAAGTTAGCCTCTCGTTACGATGTCACACTATCAATAGAAGAAGCAAGTGAGGACTCAATCAACGAATTGTTGGTAAGGGCGAACGTACTTCCTGAAGCGCTCGTCATGATTCAAGCGGCCAACGAATCGGCTTGGGGAACTTCGCGCTTTGCTCGTCAAGCAAACAATCTCTTTGGCCAGTGGTGCTACACCCCAGGATGTGGTGTGGTTCCACTTGAACGTGATCAAGGAGCTTTCCACGAAGTGGCGAAGTTTTCTTCGGTTCAAGATTCGGTTCATGGCTATTTTATGAACGTTAATCGTAATCGTGCATACAAAGAACTGCGTGAGATTCGCGCCACTCTTGACATGCAAGGTCGCGATCTACAAAGCGTCTCCGTGGCAACAGAACTGACGAATGGCCTGCTTTCATATTCAGAGAGAGGGCAGGATTATGTTGATGATCTGCAAGCGATGATCCGCCACAATGCAGAATTTTGGACAAACTAAAACAACAAGAGAAATAGAATGAGAAAGATTGGCCTCACCTTGCTCTGTACCGCCTTATCCTCTTTCGTGGTGACACCTGTATCTGCGCAAGAGTACATGTTTACCTACTCAAAGCTCTTCTCTCAATTAAAAAACAATACTAAAGAGGGGCATGAGGACGTTAAGGTCGGCATTTTTTTCGTTAATCCTCAAACCAAACAGCTTTGTGACATTGAAAAAGCGTGGATGGAAAAAGAGGAGCATTACGAAGAATTTATGATTCCCGCATCAAAGGAGTTACCGCTGCCAATAGATAACAACCTCAAGTCAGCAAATCCACTGGTTTTCGTTCAGACACCGCAAGATATGCGTTGTGACTACTCGCTCGTTGTGATGACCAAACAGCCATTACAAGGAAAAGTGACGTATGCGCAGTTAGAATCTCTCATGCCACAGATGAAAACCATGTTGGATGATTTAGGCGGCATGTTTTCTAGTTGGTTTACGCCTGATGTAGAAGGGGTAACAATGGAGTTCGCCGAACAATTGAACGACATGATTACTTTCTCCAATGGACAGAAAAAGGCGATCGTCAACGGCAAGGTGCAAGTGGCGCTCAGTGAGATAGGCGAAGCCGGCTATATGCTGTTACCACAGCCCACTATGCGCGTTTTACCTTACTTACCTGCGGCAAAGAAGTAATGAGTTAAACACTCAACTGATAAAACAAAGGCTACCCACATGGTAGCCTTTATTGTGTTTGCAAGCTGATTAAATATTGGTCACATCTAGCTTTAAGCTTGGATCAAACTCTTGCACCATATCGTCATCCTCAACGGTTGCAACAGGCATTTCTTCTTTGTCGAAACCAATATCACCACCGTTAATCACGCCTGAATCTTTGTTGATCGATTTAAAATCAAACAACTCAAAATCCGCTAAATGGCTTGGCACCACATTCTGCATTGCACGGAACATTGTCTCAATACGACCTGGGAAACGCTTATCCCAATCATTCAGCATCTGTTTGATATTTTGACGCTGCAGGTTTGGTTGCGAGCCACATAGGTTACATGGAATGATAGGGTAGCCAACCATGTCTGAATATTTGATGATGTCTTTCTCACGGCAGTATGCCAGTGGACGAATCACAACGTGTTCACCGTTATCTGAAACCAACTTAGGTGGCATCCCTTTCATTTTTCCGCCGTAGAACATGTTTAGAAATAAGGTTTCCAAAATGTCGTCGCGATGATGGCCTAGCGCAATTTTTGTTGCACCGAGCTCTTTTGCTGTGCGGTACAAAATACCGCGACGTAGGCGAGAGCAAAGAGAACAGGTCGTTTTACCTTCAGGGATCTTATCTTGAACAATCGAGTAAGTATCTTCTTCTACGATCTTATATTCCACACCTAAGCTTTCTAGGTATTCAGGCAGTACATGCGCTGGAAAGCCAGGTTGCTTTTGGTCAAGGTTAACAGCTACAAGAGAAAAGGAGATTGGGGCACTTTTTTGTAAGCTCATCAAAATGTCCAACATGGTAAAGCTGTCTTTACCACCAGACAAACACACCATAATACGGTCACCATCTTCGATCATGTTGAAGTCAGCAATCGCTTGGCCTGTATTACGACGAATACGCTTTTGTAACTTGTTGAAGTTATATTGTTGAGCTTTAGTGCGCTCTTGAATTTGCTCTGTCATCGGCTGTTAGTCTTAAAACACGTCAAAATAAATGAAGTGCGTATGATACGGATAAATTTCCAAGATGCCAGTGCCGGACAAAAAAATCCCGGGCTTAATTGCCCGGGAGTTTGAGTTATGAAGCCGTCGTTGGATCTAATGGACTCACGTAGCCTTTTGGTTTCAGCGCTAATACGTCACAGTTAATTTTATCAATCACATGCTCGGCGGTGTTGCCGATAAACACTGCTGAAAGGCCAGTACGCCCCGTGGTTCCAAGAATCACCATTGCTGCATTCAGCTTTTCGGCGGCAGAAGGAATGACATCCTCTGGTAAGCCTTGTTCTACAATAGTGTGTTCTTCATCAATACCATGCTGCTGTCTCAGCGCTTTCATGGCTGTAAGATGATGCCCACGAACGGCATCTGTATAGGTCGTCGGATCAAACTCGGGCAGCTCTATCGTGATATTGGCTGGCGTCACTGGGTACGCATTGACAAGATACGCTTCTGCATCTAACCGATTCGTGATCTCTTTTAGCCGTTCAACCATACTATTGTTCAACTCAAGGTGAGTTTCGTTTTCAGAACCGACGTGGACTGAAGCAAGGATATTGGCATGCTCTGGCCAATCCGCATTTTTGATCAGCAACACAGGGATAGGGCACTTGCGTAATAGATGCCAATCCGTAGGTGTAAAGATAACCGACTCAAGAACGTCGTGTTTACGAGTTCCTTTAATCAAAATGTCGTGGCCACTGGCAAAGACCTCTGCAATGATTGCTTCATACGGACGATTATGCCAAATCACTTTAATTTCGAATTCTACGGAGTCATCGAGATAGGGTTCTGCAATTTTCTTCAACCACTGCTCACGTTGGTAAATCACACCCCGTCTCATCGCGTCACGTTCATCAATGGATAACATTGATGTCATGTCGTACGAGAAATCATAAATCGATAGAAAGAAGGTTATGTGACTTTTTGAAACGCTCTTCCTAGCAAGTTGAACTGCTCTTGCTAACGCAGGTTGCTCATCTTTATTGATGTCTGCAACAACGAGGATTTTACTGTAAATACTCATATCTCAGCCCACTTATGTTGTAGAACCATATGAATACTTTAGCGTAGAAAAGAGAGAAATATTAGGACATTAGGAAGATAATGAAGAAAAATATGACGTAGCTCAGGGTTGAGCTACGTCGCAGTAGAGATTTACTCTTTTGATACGCCAGCAAGTTCCATTAGCGCATCATGATCAAGAATCGTAATGTACTTACCTTTTACACTAAGAATCTCTGACTTCTGGAAACGGCCTAGAAGGCGGCTGATCGTTTCGACAGTAAGACCTAGGTAATTACCAATATCACCACGAGTCATGGTCAAACGAAACTCACGCGGACTAAAGCCACGTTGCGAGAAACGGGTAGATAGATTGTACAAAAATGCGGCTAAACGCTCTTCTGCATTCTTCTTCGAAAGTAACAAAATCATTTCTTGGTCACCTTTGATTTCATTACTCATCAGGCGCATGATTTGTTGACGAAGCTTAGGCATTTTTCCTGAAAGGTCGTCAAGAATTTCGTAAGGAATCTCACAAACCATTGAAGTTTCTAGTGCCTGAGCAAAACTAGGGTGGCTATCACCTGTAATTGCATCAAAACCAACTAAATCTCCGGCTAAGTGGAAAGCCGTAATCTGCTCATCACCCTGCTCGGTAATTGTGTAGCTTTTAATCGTACCAGAACGAATTGCGTAAAGAGATTTTAGATCATCACCGGCTTTGAATAACTCTTGGCCTTTTTGGATCGGCTTTTTACGTTCGATAATTTGATCGAGTTGATCCAATTCAGCTTCGTTTAATGTAAACGGAATACACAGTTGGCTGATACTACAATCTTGACAATGAATCGCACAACCACCTGATTGGATGCGCTTTGTCGCAGGTTTTTCAGAAATCATAACAACCTTTCACTATTTGATATACGTCAATATTTTAGCACTGGTTAATACTAAAGGATAGTAAAAAAAAGTGCGTCATCTTCAGGTTAGTTGATCAAGTGTAACAATTTTACTGCGTCGTAAGCGGTGTAAAGACCATAGATAATGAGCATTAACGCAGTGATATGTCGAAATGTTAACGATGTCTGAAGCTGTGCAATAAATCGCGCACCGACGCCAACAAGTAACATAGCGGGCAGAGTTCCAAACCCAAAAGCCAGCATGATAAGCGCACCATTGTAATAACTACCAGATACCGCTGCCCACGTCAGTGCAGAATAGACTAAACCACATGGTAACCATCCCCAAACAAAGCCATAAGGGAATGCTTGTAAGGGATGCTGAATAGGAAGGAGGCGAGCGGTTATTGGTTTGATCCATCGCCAGATAGATTGCCCAGCCTTTTCGACGAACAAGAGTGCATTCCATATCTTGGAGATATACAGAGCAACAAGAATCATGAAAAATGCAGCCATCAGCCTTAGCCAAGCCAACGACTGATTTAAGCCACTGAGCTCAGCTAATGATGAGACAGCTCCACCAATCAATGCACCAAACAATGCATAGCTAGTGAGGCGTCCAAGATTATAAAGAAGGGTGTTGCGAATAGGAGAAGCTTGTTGCTGTCCTAGATTAAGTAAAGAAGCGATACCGCCGCACATTCCAATGCAATGACCGGCCCCGGCAAGGCCGATCATAAAGGCTCCAATAATATCTGGTGCCATCAAGATTTCTCTTTTTCCGTCGGCTTGACATGCTCTTCGTCGAACAAAATGTTACTGCCTTGCCTTTCGAGATCTTCAAACTGCTCGCTTTTTACCGCCCAAAGAAATATCGCTACAGCAACACAAACCAACACGATTGCAATTGGGATAAGAAGATACAAACTTTCCATTGTTTACTTTCCACGCTCTTTGAGCAGTCTTAAGGAATTGGAGACCACTATTATAGAGCTAGCAGACATTCCTACAACCGCAATATAAGGTGCAACCAAACCAGCGACTGCCAAAGGTAGAATCAATAGGTTATAACCCAATGACCAAGCGAGATTTTCCTTTATGATTCGTCGAGTTCTTAACGCCAACTCACGAGCCTCTAGGAGCTTATCTAAACGATCCCCAAGCAGCGTCATATCAGCAGATGCCTTAGCGACATCTGTACCACTGCCCATTGCTACAGATAAATGCGCGCCAGCTAGTGTTGGAGCATCATTGATGCCATCCCCAACCATCATTGTTATATCGTTCTCTTCCAATCCTTTGAGATACGCCAGTTTATCCTCCGGTTTCGCTGACGCGATAACGTGCTCAATTCCAACGGCCTTTGCGACGCCCTCAGCATTGGCGGCCGAATCACCCGTTAACAAAGTGGTTTTGATACCTGCTTGGGCAAACTTTTCAATGAGCTCATGGCTCTCTTTCCGAATTGGATCATGGTAATAGAATGTTGCCACATGCTTACCATCAATGGACATATAGACCGCATTTTTTTCTAATGCGACTCTACCTAGAACGAACGCCGCGCTGCCAATGTTTATCGCCTTATTTTCCCAAGTTCCAGAAATGCCTGAGCCAATGATGTTGACCACATCGCTAACCTGGAAATCTGTATCAAAATAAGGTTTGAAAGCCCGGGCAATAGGGTGATTGGCATGGCTTTCTAAGCTAGCTGCTAACGCAAGACACGTTCCTTTATTGAACTCATCGAAGGTTTTTGTATCTTCGACTTCAATGTCGCCTTTGGTCAGCGTGCCTGTTTTATCGATCACTAAGTGGTTAACTTTACACAAGGTTTCAAATACATGTCCTTTTCGCAACAGGATACCAAAATTGCCCATTCGAGATGTGGCACACGTTAGTGCCGTTGGTGTTGCAAGAGAAAGCGCGCATGGGCAAGTCGCCACAAGAACAGAGAGCATAATCCAGAATGCGTCTTCAGGTTTTGTTTGGTGCCAATAGAACCAAGTGGCTGCGGAAATAAGCAAAATAGCACCGACAAAATAACGCGCCACTACGTCTGCCACTTCGGCAATTTTGGGCTTAGAGTGCTGCGCTTCATCTTGAAGCCGAACGATATTGGAAATTACCGAATCCGCTTTCGAACTCGTAACCTGCAAAACAAACGACTCATCGCCATTGAGGGTCCCAGCAAAAACAGCGTCACCAGCGCGCTTGACGACATGCACCGATTCTCCGGTTAGCATTGATTCGTCAATATGGATTCGTCCTTCAACAACAAAACCATCGGCGGGTATATGCTCACCTGGTAAAACTCGGACTTGATCACCAATTTTTAAGCTCTTAACCGGAACTTGCTTACCATCCAACGTTGTGGCGATGGCAGGGATCAGTTTAAGCAAATTGCCACTTGCCGCCGCCGCTTTTCGACGAGCTCGCATTTCTAAAAAGCGCCCAACTAACAAGAAAAAAGTGAACATTGAGATGGACTCAAAAAACACTTCCCCTTGTTCTGTGACGGTTGCCACTAAGCTCGCACAATATGCAAAAATCAAGGCAATGGAGACAGGCACATCCATCCCCAAGGTTCTTCCTTTAATACTGCGCCAAGCATTTAGATAAAATGGTAGGGCAGAGTAAAGCAACACTGGTGTTGCAAAAATCAAACTCACCCAACGAAAGTAATTCTTAAACTCTGGTTCAAGATCGCCAAAGACTTCCAAATACAATGCAACGGCCAGCATCATCACTTGCATTGTCGCCAGTCCCGCTATGCCGAGTCGATAAAGATACTGCTTCATCGTCGCATGATATGAGGCCTCTTGTTTGTCCGCTTCAAAAGGGGCGGCTTTGTAACCTAGAGAATGAATGCCAGAAAGAAGCTCGCTCAGTTTTGTTTTGGACTTATCCCAAGAGAGAAGAGCTCGATTCGTGGTGGTATTTACCTTTATTGACACCACACCCGTTTGACCATTCACTTGTCTCTCAATTAGCCACGCGCATGCTGCACAAGAAACGCCTTCTAAAGAAAGCATCACTTCACAATAATTGTCGTTGCTGCGCACAAACTCGGCTTGAACTTCCTCGTTGTCGTAATGAATGAGGGCCTTGAGTTGCTCAGGCACCAACTCCACTTTTTCTGCTGGTGCGGTTCGATATTGGTAATAAGAAACGAGGCCGTTATCCACGATTGTTTGCGCCACGGTCTCACAACCTGGGCAACACATTTCGCGACTTTCACCTAAGATTTCAACTTTAAAATCCGTGTTGACCGGTACATCTTCACCACAGTGATAACAGGATTGTGTCATAGTCTTAGTTCATCAAAACAGTTGCCGAAGAAGGGAAAGTAACGCGGCCTTGAACTAACCACTTTTGGTCATGTGGTTGAAGCTCAATAAACCAAGGCCCTTCCATTTTATGATCCAGCGATAAGCGATAGACACCTTTGGCATCCGCCGTAAGCAATTGCGTGAAATCTCGGTCGGGTAGAGTGCGATGTGTAAATGTCGCGGTTAACGCAGGAAAATGAGGAAGATCACCTTTACTGAACTCGATAATAATGACATTGTCATCTGAAGAAACGGTGGCATTCAAACCCAGTTCTTTCGCGATATTCAGTTTACTAATGTCGATATTGATCCCTTTCCCTTTTTTATAGTAATCCTCAGCGACAAGAGAGACTGAGTTTTGTGAAAAAATCACCACTGTCACGATCGTCCACACTACCACTGTCAGTGGCAAAATGATCAGAAACCACGGCCAAAACTGTTTATACCAAGGCTTTACCATAAAAAAGTTCTCAACAACTAAATGAAAGATAAGGGCTTTAATTTAAAGGAAAGACAGCCCCTTAAAAAGGGGCTGTTATTGAAATGTTACTTATTATTTTCGCCGTTGCTTAGGCTCCAAACATAAGCTGAAACAAGCTGAACTTTGTCCTCGCCTAGAATGTCTTTCCAGGCTGGCATGACACCAGAACGTCCGTTCATAACGGTTTCAGTAATGTCTGCACGAGAATCACCAAACAACCAATCTTTGTCTGTTAGATCAGGAGCACCCACTGCTGGGTTACCTTTACCATCAGTACCATGACACGCTGCACAGACGACGAAACGAGCTTTACCCGCTTCGGCTTCTCGTGCATTCACTTTACGACCAGACAAACTCAAAACGTAGCTCACAACTTCTTCTACGCCTTGCTCACCAAGTGCATCTTTCCATGCTGGCATTTGGCCAATACGACCATGCATGATTGTCGTTACGATAGCTTGAGGTTCACCACCGTACAACCAAGCAGTGTCTGTAAGGTTAGGAAAACCTTTCTGACCGCGTGCATCGGAACCATGACACTGAGAACAGTTTTGTAAGAATAGGCGTTGACCTACCTTTAACGCCTCATCATCACCTGCAATAGCCGGAATCGGGCGTAAGCCGTTGTCATCAAACGCTAAGCGACGGAATGCTTCACCAAAGTATGCATCAGCATCATCCAACTCTTTTGCGTATTGGTTCAGTTGTTTATTTGATTGAGCGTTGGCGATGGCTTGCTTAGACTCTTCAACCGTTCGAACTGTCTGAGCAGAACTTTGCCAACCCAAAACACCTTTAAAGTTACCCAAACCTGGGAACAGGGTTAGGTAAACCGCTGCAAAAATAAATGTACCTACGAACAAGTAAGTCCACCATTTTGGCAGTGGGTTATTTAGCTCGCGAATACCGTCGTACTCGTGGCCCATATCTGCACCTTCTTCTACGCCCATTTTATCTTTAGCGCACCAGTAAAGAAGTACAGCACAGCCAACAAGCGTACCGACAGTAATCACGATAATCCAGAGACTCCAGAATGTAGTCATTACTTCGTCACTCCTTGTTTAGTTGGGCTAGATTTCTCTTCATCAGCAAAAACAAGGTTGGCGGCCTCATCAAAACTCGCTTTACGCTTTTTGCTGTATGCCCAAGCAACAATGCCAATAAAACTAACGAAAAGTACAACGGTATAAATACTGTGAATTGTACCGAAATCCATAATATGCCCCCTTATTTCATTGCATGACCAAGAGACTGAAGGTAAGCGATGATGGCATCCATCTCCGTTTTTCCTTCAACATCTTTGGATGCGTTTGCAATCTGCTCATCAGTGTATGGAACACCAAACTGATTACGGAACACTTCCAATTTCTTCTGGGTCAATTTGCCATCTAGTACGTTCTCAGCTAGCCATGGGAAACCAGGCATGTTTGATTCAGGTACTAGCTCACGAGGGTCTAACAAGTGAACACGATGCCACTCATCTGAGTAACGACCACCAACACGTGCCAAATCAGGACCAGTACGCTTAGAACCCCAAAGGAAAGGGTGTTCCCAAACGCTTTCACCAGCGACTGAGTAATGACCGTATCGTTCTGTTTCTGAACGGAAAGGACGAATCATTTGACTATGACAAACGTTACAGCCTTCACGGATATAAATATCGCGACCTTCCATCTCTAGAGCAGAATAAGCACGTAGATTTTCTACCGGCTCAGTTGTTTGTTTTTGGAAAATCAATGGTGTGATCTCAACAAGAGCACCCCAACTGATTGCAAAAACGATAAAGATAGCCAACAAACCGACATTACGTTCAATGATCTCGTGGCGATTATTAGAATTAGAACTCATTCTTCAATCTCCTTATGCCGGCTGTGCAACTGCTTTTAAGCTTTGCTTAGGTGCAGTCACTGTTTTGTACGTGTTGTATGCCATTAGGAACATACCCGATAGGAAGATAAAACCACCTAAGAAACGTACGAAGTAGAATGGGTAAGAAGCCTCAACAGATTCCACGAAGCTGTAAGTCAACGTACCGTCAGAGTTGACTGCACGCCACATCAGACCCTGCATAACACCAGAGATCCACATTGCAACGATGTACAGTACTGTACCGATAGTCGCCAACCAGAAGTGAACGTTGATTAGGCTTACTGAGTACATGCGCTCTTGGTTGAATAGGCGAGGGATCAAGTGGTAAACCGAACCGATTGACACCATCGCAACCCAACCTAACGCACCAGAGTGAACGTGACCAACCGTCCAGTCGGTGTAGTGTGACAATGCGTTCACTGTCTTAATTGACATCATAGGACCTTCGAAAGTCGACATGCCATAGAAAGAAAGTGAAACGATCAAGAAACGCAAAATAGGGTCGTAACGTAGCTTATGCCACGCACCAGACAGGGTCATAATACCGTTGATCATACCACCCCAAGATGGAGCGAATAGAACCAAGGACATAACCATACCTAGAGACTGAGTCCAGTCAGGTAGTGCTGTGTAATGTAAGTGGTGAGGACCTGCCCAGATATACAAAGAAACAAGAGCCCAGAAGTGGACAATTGACAAACGGTATGAGTAAACAGGACGTTCAGCTTGCTTTGGTACAAAGTAGTACATCATACCAAGAAAACCCGCTGTAAGAAGGAAACCTACCGCATTGTGACCGTACCACCACTGAACCATCGCATCTACTGCACCTGAGTAAATCGAGTAAGATTTACCAAGTGAAACAGGGATTGCCATGCTGTTCACAATGTGAAGCACTGCTACAGTAATGATAAAAGCGCCAAAGAACCAGTTCGCTACGTAAATGTGAGAAGTATTACGTTTCACTAAGGTTCCAAAGAAAACAACCGCGTATGAAACCCATACGACCGCGATTGCAATATCAATTGGCCATTCGAGTTCTGCATATTCTTTGCCTGAGGTTAAACCCAGTGGCAAAGTGATTGCAGCGGCAAGAATAATAGCCTGCCAACCCCAGAAGGTGAAGGCGACGAGAGGACCACCAAATAGACGAGTTTGACAGGTGCGCTGTACAACATAGTATGACGTTGCGAACAAGGCACTTGTACCAAACGCGAAAATGACCGCGTTAGTATGCAGGGGACGTAAACGACTGTACGTCAACCACGGCGTATCAAAGTTGAGCTGTGGCCATACTAATTGAGCGGCAATCAAAACACCAACAGCCATGCCAACAATACCCCATAAAATGGTCACAAGGGTAAATTGACGAACGACTGTATAGTTGTAGTTTTGTTCAAGCTGCTTTTCTTGGCTCATTTGCATGCTTCCAATTTCTAATTAACTACACTTTACTTCCAACACGACTTGCGTCGTAACACCACCCAAATCAACTCAAGAAATACTGCGTTATCATCACTTTATTCCTCTTGCCGACTTTAAGAAAAAGTGGCATTTTCAGTGGCACACTATACTTGAATTAACAATTCAATGACAGAGTAGTAACCTTACTGACGCTCTGGAAATCATCTTTTATTTAAAAACTTTGAAGTTTGTAACAAGGAAAACTGAAAAAATGCCGGCACAAAAGTTAACAAAGGCAAGGCTTGCACAAATATTAATCATGCTCACGATATTAGTGGTGGCGTTTATATGGAGGTCGTTGAGTTATCAACCGCTGGAAGAGATTGATTGTTCACAAAAAGAACGATGTGAGTTAACACTTGATAACAGTAAAATGATTATTTATCGCGCTAGCCAGCAAATTAAGATCCAAACAGATAAAAACGACAATTTAAAAATTGATTTAGATCAAAATAAAACATCAAATATACCGTTCAGCGATAATATCATTTTATTAGATGCAAGCACTGCTACATCAATAAAAATACGTAATAAAGACAATACGACCATTGCGGTTATTGTTCTATAAATCAGACTTGGCACGCGTTGTTATAGACAGGTTCCGTACTTCTCATGCAAATTAATAGAAGTGGAGTAGTAGATTGGTATAAAGTAAGGGGAGTTTTAGAAATCGTTACTACGTGATGCTTTGCCAATCTGTTATTAGTCATTTGACCAACGAAGAACACGCTGTCGCTGCAATCAAAGAGCAGATCGCTCATGATCATTTAGCGATGCTCATTTGCTACTATACCGAAGAGTATTCTAGCCAGAAACTTCAACATTCTTTCCGACAACATTTTCCATCGATTCCTGTACATGGCGCAAGTTCATGTCGTGCGATCATGACCGATAAGGGATTTCACCAAGGGCCTGTCGTTGGTGTTTTTGCTATCTATGACAGTGGTAGCAACGCTTATGGCACTGGAATATCAGACCTCAACGAAACCAGTGACAGCGTCCAAGAAATTGTATTTAGAACGTTGGATATGGCACTTCACAATGCAGACCGAGCAGGGGAAGTACCCAGTCTGATCTTACTTCATGCGACTCCAGGGAATGAGGAGTCAATCATCGAAGCTATTGACCAAAAGTTTGGCACTTTAGTACCTATTATCGGCGGAAGCGCAGCTGACAATCAGGTCAAAGGAAACTGGTCTATTTTCACAACGCAGGGAACAAGCATAAAAGGCATTAGCCTCACGGTATTTTTCTCTTCACAATCTATCTTCACTGCGTTTAGTGCAGGCCACACGCCAACAGAATTATCGGGGCTCGTTACGAAAGTCAGCGATAGAGTACTACTGGAAATTGATGGTAAACCCGCAAGTTCCGTGTACAAAGATTGGACCAAAATTCATCTTGATGAGTACAACCAAGAGCAATTGATCTTTGATATTGCGACGGCTTATCCGTTAGGGCGAGTTGCAGGGCAGCTCTATGATTATCCTTACTTTAAGCTGTCACACCCAGTCAGAGAAACGACTGAAAATGGTATTGAACTCTTTTCTACCGTCGATCTGGGAGAGCGCATCTACCTCATGCAGGGATGTAAAGATCAGCTTATCAGCCGAGCAGCACGAGTTATCAATGCGGCATTTTGGCAAAAACTAGAAGACTCTCGAAAAATAGGTGTTATTAACATTTTTTGTGCAGGCCCTATGATTCACTTAAAACACGATATCGACAGTGTTTTGAAACAACTTCTAGATGAATTAGATGATAAACCTTTTATTTGTCCGTTTACTTTCGGCGAGCAGGGGCGCTTCGTTGGCGGTGAAAATGGACATGGTAACTTAATGATTTCTTCAGCTATTTTCCATTCACCGGATGAAAGTAAATAACATGACAACGTTTGAAAAAGAAGCCCTTCACGACGCATTAGTTGAGCTTAAAAAGAGTAGGGAACTCGAAAAGCGACTAGCTGAAGAAAACAAGGCCATCCTCAGCGCAATCTCTGCGATGAGTGAAGCAAAAAATCGTCACGAAATCTTCTTAGGCCTCAATAACGTATTGAAGAAATACATCAACTTTGATGATTTTGTGGTCCTTACTCGGCACTGTGATAAAGAGAATTTCGCGACGTTGCTCACAACAAACCAAGTGTTCAATAATACAACTTGGTGTGATGGAAAAAAATTTAGCCGAGTGATCAATGGCGAATGCATCATTCTATTCGAACCCACCGAATTGTCAGAGTTTAAAGAGCTCAACAGCTTCATCAAAAGCCACATTAACTCTGTATTATTAACGGGCATTGATGCTCAGGTAACTCAATCCGTTATTCTCCTGATCGGTAATACAAAAGGGCAGTTCAGTATTGAAGCAAAAGAAACTCTCAAGCGCTTTTTGCCTTTGATAGAACGAGCTGTTATTGATATCGAAAACAAAGAGAAGTTACAACGTATCGTCGAGCTAAGGACACGAGAATTGGCATTGGCCAGAGAAGAGTCTGAGCGTGCCAACCGAGCAAAATCTGAGTTTCTAGCCATGATGAGTCATGAGTTAAGAACACCATTAAACTCCGTTTTGGGCATGTTGGATGTTCTCAAACAGTCCGACATGTCAGCAGGTCACATCAACTTGCTCTCCCATATGGAAAGTTCAGCAGGGCTGTTGCTGGCAATCATCAGCGACATACTTGATCTATCCAAAATTGAATCTGGCGAATTTTCCCTTTCACCTCAATGGATTAATATAAATGACACTGTCACTTTTGTAGTGTCACAGCAGCAATTAGTTGCTGCGTCAAAAGGGCTCAATATTGAGCTCAGCATCGAACTTGACGACAAGCGTCACTATTGGCTTGATCCCAGCCGATTATCTCAAGTGTTGTTTAATCTCATTGGTAACGCGGTGAAGTTCACTCAGCAAGGTCAGATTGATATTCGTGTGAGCCTAGAAAATGATGAGTTATCCATCTCTGTCATAGACACAGGGATTGGCATTGAGAGAGACAAAATTAGCTCTTTGTTCACCGCGTTTAAACAAGCAGATAGCTCAATTACCAGAAAATTTGGAGGCACGGGCCTAGGGCTTGCCATTACAAAACACTTGGTTGAGCTCATGTCAGGAACAGTTCGTGTTTCTAGCCAGTTTGGTAAGGGCTCGACATTTGTTGTGCAAATTCCAGTTAAAAGTCGCAAGCTAATTCGTTTGAGCCAAGATGGCACGACTAGCAAACGCGACAGAGCATTGAATGTGTTAGTCGTAGAAGATACACATTCCAATCAAATGGTTATCCAACTGCTTTTAAACAAACTTGGCCACAACGTATTTATTGCCAATAACGGAAGTGAAGCGATTGAGTTCATCGAGTCCAACACGGAGTCTCTGGATGTGGTGTTTATGGATGTGTCAATGCCAGTCATGGATGGACTCACAGCAACAAAAATTCTACGAGCAAAGGGATTTGAAGTGCCAATTATCGCTTTAACAGCCCATGCATTAGCCAGCGATAAACAAAATTGCTTAGACGTCGGTATGGACAGCTTTGTTGCTAAGCCCGTACGAAAACAAGAACTCGCCAACGCGATTGAAGCCTTAATCGTATAACCAATATAGAACCTTAAATCTTTGATTAATAAGGTTCTATATTAGGTATTTTATGGTAAATACAAATTATGTTTAATCATGAATCAGAGCATTAATACCAGTAAAGGGGAGCCGAGACAGAAACATTTCACGTAGCGCTATATATCATTTAACATAACGTACATAATACGAAGTTGGCCATTTCTAAATTTGTCAGAGCAAAAGCCCCGTAAGCCATTGAAATACCTGTTAAACCTAGCCCGTTATACTTTTTTGCGATGTTCTTCCATGCTTGCTGTGCTTCGTAACTCTTGGCTTTGTCTGCTGCTAAGTAAACTAATACCGTTTCTGTGTCGGCTCCCACTTCCTTAGCAAGAAATAGCGCTTCGTTTTCAGTTAGATAACGCTCACCATTTCTTATTCCTGATAACTTTTGCACGCTTATTCCTAAATCGTGCGCGATTTGTTTGTCTTGAATGTAATTCTTAGCGTTTTTATACGCATCTAACAGTTGGTTTATATACATTTATAAAATCCTCACCGTTTCTAGTTAACCTGATTCTAGCTTAATTATCCGCAAATACGTGTATTTACATTACGCAAATATGTGTATTAACTATACACAAATATGTGAATTCGACCGCCTCGGCTCGGGGCGTTTGCCCTTAACGCTTGCGTTTCGGCCTTGGCGGTCTCTCTCTGGGTTGTTAACTAGTTAAGGTGGTTAATATGAAAGTCCAAATTCAACTTACTTCTGGCGTTCATCCTCGCTTTCTTATGACCAATGAGCGCGGCTTTGTTGAAACAACTTCAAAGCAATCTGAGGCCGTTCGCCTTCCTCAAGCTCAAGCGGTTCAGGTTCTTGAATCCATCAAACCCAAATGGCCTTTAGCTCAACTTTCCTATGAGGTGGAGGCTTAATCATGTATCAGCGCGTTATCGATATGGCGACAGGCAAGGAGGAAATGATTGATTTCATTCCCGTCAATACCTATGCCACTGCTTCGCATATCCATGACCCGCTTTTCGCGCACATGCGTGATTATGTAGACCACACTCGCGCCGCTTATCCTGAGCAAGATTGGACGCCACCGCCTACTTATTTTGAGCAAATTCAGTCAGATTTTAATCTGGCTCCCGAGTCGCTTATCAAATCAAAAGATATTTCTTATCGTGCTGAAAAGTCCGGTACGCCTTGCGATTTGTTTCTGTCAATCAAGCGTCACGGCGGTTTTACTCGTCACATGATGCGCGCTTACGCTGATTTCGAATCAATGAATCAAAAGCAAACTGAAATCGATTCATTACATGAGTTAGAACTCGCGCATTCACGTTTGACAAAACACGGCTATAGTTACGCCATGTCAGACGACCAAATCACCGAGTTTGGCAAAGAAAAGTCATACCAATTTGCTAAGCGCGTGTTTGCCCTTCGTGGTGCTGGTGAGGCTGAGCAATTTAGAGAAGCGTGTGATTGCTTGCATTCTCTTGGTCTTGGCTTCAACCCTTCCGTCATTGAAAAAGCTGAGGAAAACGGGGAGCTTTACGCCCTAACTAATCGCGCCATTGATGAAAAATGGCTGATTCGCCAATTGCGTAGAAAGTGTGCTTATGAGCTTGAACGTGTCGCCCGTGATTTGTCGCTCGTTCAACGTCATAAGCAAATTTATTGCTCTGACTATTCCGTATTGCGTCACCGTGACCGAATCAAGTCAAATCAAACGGCTCTAGAAAAAACGGTTGCCTATGATGAGCAAAACCCCAATTGCTGGTTCACCATGTCAGAGCTTTCTGGCAAATCTGTTTCTAACCCTGCCATTCGTCGCGCTGAGATGTTTACGCGCTTAAAGGGCTTTGAGCAAATTGCACAAGAAAGCAAGCATTCAGCAATGTTCTATACCCTAACCTCTCCTTCTCGTTTTCACTGCTCCAGTAATGGCGCGGTCAATCCTAAATGGCTTGAGGCTGGTCGTCCTACTGTTCAGCGCACGCATGATTACTTAATGAAAGTGTGGCAAGACATGCGCAAATGGATGGACAAGAACGAAATCAAAGTCTACGGGATGCGCATTGTTGAGCCTCATCAAGACGGAACGCCTCATCATCACTTTCTTTTGTTCATGGAAAAACGCCATGCAAAGCTTGTTACGAAAGAGTTTAAGCGCCTTGCGTTGGTTGATTCGCCAAATGAAAAAGGCGCGAAGAAAAGACGCTTCACCTCTGAGACTATCGATTTTAATCGCGGCTCTGCTGTTGGTTATGTTGCGAAATATTTGAGTAAAAACGTTGACGGTCAGCACATTGAAACAGACCGCAATTCCAATCTATCTGGCATTGAGGCTGCTGAGCGCGTTGTTACATGGGCTCGTGTTAACCAGATTCGACAATTTCAATTTATCGGTGGCCCCTCGGTCACTGTGTGGCGTGAGTTAAGACGCTTGCGCGAAGAGTTCAAAGAGGACGACGCCATGTTTACAGACCTTTCTCAAGAGGAGCATTTCCTACTTGAAAAAGTGCGCCGCTCTGCTGATGAGGGCGACTGGAAAGCCTTTTGTTACGCAATGGGCGGCGTTCTTGTTAAGCGCAAAGACCAGACCGTGAAATCATCGTATTCCGCTGTAAATACCGTGGAAAAGCTCATTGATTCACACGGCGAGTTTGTTGCTACTCGTTACGGCGATGCCGCGCAAGCTCGTCTCAACGGTCTGATTTTCCGTGATGTATTCATCGCCACACGCTTCAAAACGTGGAAAACCGCCAACAAAGAACAGTTTATCAAAGCTCAACAGCAAATTATGGATGGTGTTGTTGATTGGTTTGATGTTCTCGAACGTGAACGCGAATACGAGCGTATGCAGGAGGAGAACTACCAACAATATGAACGCCTATGCGCTGAGCGCGAAGAATTGCAAATGCTCATGTTATACGCAGAGCCTTTAGAAATCGATGGCGTGTGTTGGGTGGGCGCAGCCCCGCCCGACACATGGCATTGATTTCCTTGGACTCGTGTCAATAACTGTCATTTTCAATTTTAACCACAACCAACTAGCAAAAAATAAGGGCAAACCACTATGAGAATGGAAGGATTAATTCTAGACGTTTCCGACATCACGCAAGAAACAAAGCGCGATTTCAATACAGGCGAGGAAAAGCTACACGGCAAGCTAAACCTCATCACCACTAACCCAACGTCCACTATTGAGGTGCGTATTGCACCTGAACTTTGGCAAGGTGGCGAATCTGGCAAGCTTCTCAAGGCTTGCGTAGGTACTCGCATGATGTTTGATGTTGAGTTCAAGAAAATGAGCTTCGCAAACAACGAGGGTAAGCACGTGGAAATTCAAGGCTTCCACCTGTTCCAATTGCCTGAACTTAAAAAACAGTAACCCTATTCAGTTCATTGGCTGAGTCAGTGAACGAATTATCAAGAGGAGCTTATCACCATGACTGATTTGCAATTTGAACAACTTTACACGCTGCACTTAGTTATCGGACTTTGCATTTGTGTAGGTCTTGGCTTAATCGCAGGGGGTCAACGATGATAAGCCCACTTGATATTGAATACCTCGCGTCAGTGGCACTAGGTTGTCTAGGTCTTGGCTGGGTATTCGGCTTTAAAATCCTATCTTTTAAAAAATTTACTGAGGTATCTATCAATGGATAAAATCAAAAACATCTTTACTCAAAAACGCCTAGCGGCTGGTGCGGCTCTTGTTTCTGTTGCTGGCTCTGCTAACGCAGCCCTTCCAGCGCATGTTACTGATGCGTTTACGTCTATCGGCACACTTGTAACCGACCTTGAAGCTCAAGCTTGGATTATCGTTCCCCTCGTATTCGTGGCGCTTGCTGGCATTGGTTTGTTCAAGAAATTTGCAAACAAAGCCGTCAGCTAATCATAACAACCAAGTGCAGGGGCTTACCTCCCTGCACTTTTTTTGGAGCCTTCCTCATGAGTATTAAACAAAGCATCGCTTTTTTCCTGTTGTTTTTTGGTGTTTCGTTTAGCGCTTTTTCATCCATGTATACTGTTACCGGAAAACTCGGCATGTCGTTTTATTGCGACGCCGTTTGGTCCTTTGAGGTGGGTGATACTTTTTCGAGCAATTTTAATCTTAAGTCTTGTGTTGGTCAGTATGCGGAGGGTCGTAAGATACTTGATGTATATATTAAGAGCGCGACGATTATGATTAAGTATCAATCTGGCTCTTCATGGTCTGTTGGGTCAGCTTATTTTGTTAATCCCGTATCCTCTTGCCCCAGTGGTCAGGAATTAAACCCAGAAACAAATAAGTGTGAGGAGCCCAAGCCGGATTGCTCCGAGGTTGCTCAGGGTGTTGTTATACCTGACCAGAAATGGCCCTTTAAGGTTTACGGGGATAGCCCACGCGTATGTTCTAAGCAATGTATTTATCGCTCCTCAACTGTTGTCTTGTGTTTTCCCGAAACTGGTGTGTGTCATGGCGATATGGTCGGCACATCCGAGTCATGCACTAACGATGGTATAGAGCCGGGCAATAATCCCCCTGACGGCTGTGTACCCGACCCTGCCGCGCCTCACACTAACCCTTACCTTTGCCCAAAAGACGAAAACGGCGATGGTCTTCCCGACCCTGGTGCCGATTTAGACCCTGAAGCCGATTGCGGTTTTAATGCTCAAGGCAAATTCTCCTGCACTGGCGGCTCTTATGATAACGGTGGTGATAATGGCGGTGATAACGGCGGTGATAACGGTGGCGACAATGGTAACTCTGAAATTCCAGACCCTAGCCCCTTTGACCCCGAGACCTCCAATCCGATTAACCCAAATCCGGTTGACCCTGAGCCCGATGTGGAAAACCCAAATACAGGCGACCCGAGCAAAGATATTGTTGAGTCAATCCGCAACCTTAATTCGGATTTGAACAAAACCATTCGCAACTTAAATGTTGATAACAACAAAAATTTTGCTGAGCTCAATACTGAGCTTGCAAAGACTACAGCCAATACCAAGGCCATTAACGACAACATCAAATTGCAGCTACAGCAAGATGTTAATTTGCATCGCAAGTTACTTAAAAAGCTTGATGCGAATTCACAATCTCAAAACGCTAAATTGACTGAAGAAATGACCGATTTAAAAACCTCAGTCAATAAGGAATTTACCGACCTTAAAAATGCTTTAGTTGGTACGGATTCCGGTTCGTTGGCTTCCACACTTGAGACTGGCTTTGATAGCGTTAGCGGTGCAATCTCTAGTGCAACCTCACATCAAACGGGTGCGCTAACTGGCGCGCTTGAGGCTCAAACGGGCGCGTTAACAGGTTCAATTGAGGGCTCAATCAAAGGTTCAACCGATGGAATTACCACCGCCCTTGATGCGCAAACGGGTGAATTAAAAGGCGCAATTGATGGCCTCCAAGGTGCTTTAAATGACTTGGCTGACAAAATCCCTGAACCTTGTGAGCCTACTGTCGAGAATAACTACTGTGAAAACCCTCACGGCTTAACCTCTGGCACAACTGAGGAAATTTTTACACAAGCTAATGATGCGTTTGACGCTTCGCTAAGCAGTGCGCAAAGCACCATTGAATCTACCCTTCTCGATTACTCCACTCGTGAAATGGTCGATAAAAATATTTTCATGCCTTACATCAATAAAGTGGTGGGGTTCATTCCGTCGTCGTCGCAATGCCAGCCTGTTGTCGCGTTTGGTTACACGTTGGATTGTCGCCCCTTCGAAATCTTTAAGCAGTTGTTTGGCTTCGTTCTCTTCATGTTAACGGGCATGTTTATCATAGATACGATTCTCTATGATTTTGCCCCCAATGCAGTAGGCGCAACTAGGAGGCGTTAATCATGGCTTTACCTGCGTTAATCCCCATTATTGGCACTATCGCGTCTAGTACAGCGACAACGGCAATTGCTACGGTTGTTGGTACTGCGGTTTCTGTGGTTGGTGGTTTCTTCACTCGCTTTTTTTCGGTTGGGTTTACCACTCGACTCGTAGCGGTTGGTTTGCTGGCGACTATTACGGGCGCGGCGATTTTGGGTGTCGTTTCAATTGGTGATTTGGTTCGCTTTGTCGCGCCGCCTCAATTTAATCATGCCATGTCTTTGATTATCCCTGACAACACGACTTTTAGTATTGGCACTATCATCAGTTGCAAGATTGCGCGCTGGCTCTATACGTGGCAATTCTTTGTCGTTGATAAGCTGTCGGGGTGATGATATGACCGTTTATTTTGTTACTGGCAAGCTTGGCAACGGCAAATCATTAATGAGCGTTGCTCGAATTCGTGAGGCGTTTGAGCGCGGTGTTCCTGTTGCGACTAACCTCGATATCAACTTAAAGAATATGCTTGGCCGAAAGGCTAAAAATGTTCGCCTCTTGCGCGTACCGGACAAACCAAGCCACGCCGATTTGGTCGCCATTGGTCGCGGAAATTTGACTTATGACGAAAAGAAAAACGGTCTCCTAGTTCTCGATGAGTGCGGCACGTGGTTTAACTCGCGCACTTGGAATGATAAGGGGCGCTCTGCCGTTATCGATTGGTGTTTGCACGCTAGAAAACTCGGGTGGGACATCATTTTTATCGTGCAAAATATCTCGATAGTCGATAAACAGGCGCGCTTATCCTTGGGTGAGCATCTTGTCATCTGTCGCCGCTTAGACCGTATGCGTATTTGGATAATTTCCCCACTTATAAGCTTATTAACACTTGGGCTTGTTGATTTGCGTTTACCTAGAATTCATGTTGGCGTGGTTAAGTATGGCGATTCAGAGCAAGCCTTAACGGTTGATAAATGGTGGTCATATGGCAAGGGGCTTTACAGTGCTTACGACACGAAACAAGCGTTCATCGATAAAAAGATTGTGACGGTCGATTCGCCCTATACCGCTAACGCAGTTCACGATACAGCTGGCGTTTATACCCTTTTGCCTCCTTTTTACACACATTACCGTTACCGTGTCACCATGACAGCGAGAAACATCATGCGAATTACCAAGATATACGGCAAGCGTTTTTCACGCCTTACTGCCTTTATGGGCGGCTTGATTGTTGCGGGTGCGATTTCTATTTCTGCCTTGCCTGACTCTGAACCTCAAACGCAAGTTGTTGAGGCTCCGCCAGTTCAGACAAAACCACTCTCTGAGCTTCTTGAGGGTTACACAATCGAGTCAGCAATGACGCCTCCCAACACCGCCCCGTCATTTGTGCTTGAAAAGGACAACGTCAGACTTTCAAGCTCACAACTTTATGCAATGGGCTTTGCTGCTACCGCTCGTAGCATTTGCAGCATAACCGTGACAGGTGATAACCAATCTTTCGAACTGCTTTGCTAGTTCCTCTTTTTAAAAGCGTTAAGGTGAAACAATGAATACTCTCAAATCAAAAGCGCTCGCTTTGGCACTGTCTTTGTTTTCTGTGCTCTTTTCGTTTTCTTCATATGCCTATGAGCCTGCGGTGTTTGAATCCAAGGACACACCTATTGCTGATTTTGTTTCTTGGTTTTCTCGTGAAACTGGTCAAACCGTTGTTCTTGGCTCTGGGGTTTCTGGCTCGGTCTCTTTTACCGCTCCTACTCTACTGCCTGACGAATACGCCTCTTTCTTTGTTTCTGTTCTTAACGCTCACGGTTACACTCTGCAAGGTGATAAGGGTCTCTATACTGTTGCTATTGACTCTGAAAAAGTAATTCCCATAGAACCTGCTTACCCTCGCCTATATCGTTTAAAACACGTTCGCAACTCTCGAATCGTTGACCTTATGGCCTCAATGCTTAAAGCCACGCAATCACAATCACTCGAATCAAAACCTATTCAGAATTACAACGTTGAAGTCCTTCCCACAACTAACGCAATCATTGTGACTGGCACACTTGATCAACTAGAAAAAATTGAGCTTCTCCTTGATGGAATTGACCGCCCTCAAAAACAGGTTTTTATTGAAGCCATTATTACTGAGACTGAGCTAGGAGATAGCCAGGACGTTGGTGTAAATATGGAAGCGGTTTTTAAAAATGCTGGTTTTGTTACTCAACCGACCATTGTTAACAAGTTAAAAGACAATCTCTTAATGTTCGATAATGGTGATTTTTCAGCAATGGTAAAGGCCGTGGCAACAATAAAGAATACCGAACTCCTATCTCGCCCTAACATGCTCATAATGGATAGAGAGCGCGGTTACATTACAGTAGGTGAAAACGTTCCTTTCCTTACCTCAAAACAGCAAACCGACGGCGGCAATACCATCCAGCAAATAGAGCGTAAAGACGTTGGCGTGTCGCTTGAGGTCGTCCCTCATGTTATGGACAATTTTGTTGTGCTCGAAATCAATCAGGAATCTAGCTCCGTAACCGATTCCGCTATCGCGGCTGACATCATCACCAAAAAGCGCACCCTAAAAACCGTGGTCAAGGTACGTGATAGTCAAACAATTGTTCTTGGCGGTCTCATTTCAACTGAGCAACGTGATTCGGTTTCAGGTGTTCCCGTTCTTATGGACATTCCATTACTGGGCGCGCTATTCCGTTCGGAAGGTACAGAAAACGTAAAGAAAGAGCTCAAGGTTGTGATTAAAACAACGATTCTCTGATTGATGCCGCTCGTTTTGTGTTTGGATGCGAGGCACGAGCTATTCAAATTCAAAAAGCGGAATTTCTGCGGCTTCAATTAAATCAAAGGTCACTTTTATCTATTGCCGACCATATCGAACTGCAAACGTAGTGCGCCAGTGTTTGAGCTAAGCGAGTCTTTGCAAACAAATCAAGAATTATGATTAATGTAACAGAATTCAAAATCTTGATTGGTGTAACAGAATTCAAAATCTTGATTGGTGTAACAGAATTCAAAATCTTGATTGGTGTAACATTAATCAAGCTCTTGAAATGTGTTACAGGAATCAAGTATGGCAGTTAAATGCAAAGTATCTATGGGTGAATCGGTTCAAAGTCTTTTAGCGCAATATCAGTCTCAATATACCGATGCTGTTCGGAGTGGTCTCTACACTGATTTTGATTTGGCGGAACACGCAAAGGAGTGGCTTGATTCTGAGCCTGACTTAGCCATGTTAGACGGCCCAAATACCCCTTTATCAGTTTACACTCGTTATCACTCTCAGATTAAACAACCTCATGGTGGAAAACGTAAAGGCGCTGGGCGGAAGAAACAAACACCCTCTTCTGTTGTTCGCGTTCCTGAGCCTCTTCAAGCTCTCGTTGGTGATTTGGTTAAACTCTATAAATCAAATCCTCATCTTTTTGATGATCCCACTCACTCCAGAGGAATATATAATTTTACTGGTAAACATGTTGTTACTATTAATCTTTCTTGGAAGTATGAAAAAGGGGCTTAACGCCCCTTAATTTTACTTATAACTCTTGCATACTTTAGCAGCTTTGATTTTGCCCGATTGTCGTCCGGTGCTGCTATCTCCAATAGCGCTATTCCTGCTAAAACCTCTTGCGCCGTCACTCTTTGCCCTGTTGGTAATTCAAGTCTATTGTGGTGCATTTTGAACCCTTCCCACTCATCACAAGATGATAAGCTTCGCCCTTTGGTGGTTCTCATAAGCCTTTTACACTCGTTTGGTATGGGTAATCCCCTATCCCATTCTTTGACTGTTCTCACACTTTTAAAACAAAGTTTTGCAGTTTCTTCTACTGTTAGACCGCATTCAAATTCACGAAAAACAAAGTTTTTTGTCATTTCGTAATACTTCATCAATGAAACTCCGAAATATCGAAGTCTCTTGAGTAATTGCTCTATAAGCAACACTTAACATAAGGCCGCATAATGCGCACTTAGCTAAGGCTTCCGTAGGGCTGCCAATCCACATAGCCAAGCAGTCACAAATTATTGAAATTAAATACAAATCACATCGACAGCGTTAAGCGTCCTGGCATTCTCGCTTGAATATCTTTGAGCGATGTTCCTGGCATTTGTACTTGAGCAAACCAATACGGTTTGTGTTTTTCTACGAATGCATTGCTATGCTGTAATCCATCATAGATTGAGAATGCCCGACCTTGTGCTAATGCAGCTCCTGCAATACTTCTTTCTTCAACAGGCACATTATCTATATCCTCAATCACGGCATTTTTGATAAACATTGCATTTGCTGGCCAATCCATGTACTCCAAAACTCGTTTAGCAAGTTGTCCCTCAAGTTCGAAAATGATTTTGGGCAAAAAAGACATATTGGCGACGACCTCAGCACAAGCGTAATATTCTTCACGCATATCTTGCTCTCGGTATTTGAGCATCATCTCAACTAAAGCGTCTTCAAATGTATGCGTAAAATGGTTTGATGCGAGAAACTGGCCAACTGTTCTCAACACACCAATCAAGATGCCTGCATCGGGCTCTTTGAAATTTGCATCTTGTAAGCGCATTCTAGTGACATTCGCCGTGACTATCATATGTTGCCACATTTTAGGGGCAATCAACTTGGTATTCGCATCGGACCATTTGAGCATCGGTCTAGCCATCAGAACAGGGAAAAGTAAACGGCAATTTTCTATGCCTATCTGCCCTATTGCTATCTTTGCATCGGTCACACTTTTCGATGACTTCCCTATACGTTCGCAGAATTTAGGGTTTGTAACGAGATCTAAAATACTTGAACTAAGCTGATGACTCAGGGTTGTCAAGGTACTCAGCTTGGAGAAACTCAAGGATGGTGAGTACGCGAACGAAGCAAGATGATCAAAGTTAGGTACGCCATTAAACAATTTGTCGATGGGCGTATTGAGTAGTTTCTCAATCATCATGTGCTCAGCATGGCGGGTAACATCCACAACGACACGTTTATGGGTGTTTTGTCTTGCTTTTACCTGTTCACGCCGCTCAACCACTTTAGCCTGCTCACACTCTAATAAAATGCGTTGATTGCGAGTGATGCGCTCATCTTCTGAGAAAATAACGTCTTCGCAATAGCGACCTTGTAAACTAAGTAGGTTATCAACGTTAGACTGATCGAGAATGTATTTCATACTCACTAACCACTTGGCATGTCTAACATTAACCTCATTTGCCACTTGTTCCGCTGTTTCAATCGCTTCTTGTGTATACCGTCTGTTGGCGAGTAGCAAATCTGTATCCCTTTAAAGATTTATCACTAGTTTTAGTTTATTCCATAGAGAACAAAAATGAAAAATCAAAGTGACATTGCTTCCATTATTTGATCTTGAAATTGCCTACTCTGTCACTATAAGTCACTGACAACATTAATTCTTGAGTAGTAAACGTACACAACACATCGTTCTTTCTATCAACTATTGATTAGCTCGAGATGTGAATGAAGATCATACGTTCCGGCACCTTATAGCGAAACTTACTGCCGACTTTGATTGTTTGCTTCGCAAAGCGACATATTTTGGCATCACCCGTCCCATTGACCTTCTCAACCACCGCATGCTTATCCGTGTGATTAAAATAGACGACAACGTCGCAATAGCCCGAATAGTGGACAAACTCTTTGTCGATTTTCTTTTGAACTGACTTTTTTAGCTTTAATGCTATTGGGTTACGAGTGGAATCATCGGCATGAATCGCACTTGGATAGAAGAGTAAAAGAGATGAAAGAAGAAAGGTGACACTGTATCGCATAATTTTTCCAAATGAAAATACAATACAGTGCGCAGACTGGATGATATACGTCGATTCTATTCAATTGCATGGTGGATTAGTGATTGTTGCAATTGATATGTTTATTAGGCGTGTTTCTTACCTTTGCTAGACTTAAATCCTTGATGTGGAAATACGTTACGAATTCTTTGTTGGACTTTCTTTGGCACTTGTTTATTGAACACCAACTTTGCACCAGTACGTAAGCTGTAAACTTTCATTTCACCATCAAAAGGCGTCTTCTCGCCAATCTCCACTAAATTATGGCGAAAAGACGGTGGCAAGTTCCCTTTGACTGAATGAATATGCCCTTCTTTAAAGGAAACTTTCAATACGGGGCGATCAATGGCCACTAGCCAAAAGATAACGATTGCGGCCACAATAATGACATACAACATGTGTGTTCTCCTGCACTAATCGGATAATAACTTGCTTAAGTCTTCTTTCAGAGTGGATACGGCTGCACTCGCCTTTTCGCTACGAGAAGCTTCACTCAGTAAATATTCAATAGCGTCGGACAATGTACAACCCAGCTCATTCGCACGTGTCGATAGCTTTTCCCATACACGATAATCTAAATCGATGGATTTTTTCTTTGTATGGATCTGCTCAGCGTTGAAATGGCGCTTGCGTTTGGCACGAATGGCTTGTTTGAGTTTCTTGTCAAGCTCCTCCGCCATGTGCAAATCAATCCACTCGAGGACTTTGGTCGGTTCATGTTCTAACTTTCTTAGTTCAGAAACCGCATGGTCAGCTTCACTCGAATCAATATATTTAGTGATGGTTTCTCCATCTTTCCACTTATTGATCAAATACTGCCATTTCCACCCACATTCCAAGTTTTCGAGTTGTTGATATTTCATTTTTCCATGTCCTAGCGCTACTTAGGGTGACAGCGTAACCCATGTGGGTTTAATTCTCAACAATACGTGGTCGAAGGATAGAGAGAGATCAACTTTTTCCTCCCTCACCATCTATTTAGCCGGATTTAACTGCAGATTTTGTTGGTTCTGATATACTCCGCTGCAATTAAAGTTTATGAAGAAAGTCAATGAACCAAATTAACTGGCAAGCCGTTACGCCACAATTCGATCAATTTGAATCGTCTTTTGCTAATCTTCACTCTATTGAGTTAACCCATTATTTTGAGCTACAAGAGCGTGCATTAGCAACATTCCGCCACTTTACCCTTCTTTCTGGAATGGCTCGTTTCTTGGTGATTAATTGTTGTGATAACCCTATCTATCGTGGTTTGGTTGAAGAAGGATTGAACTCTATTGATCCTGAACTAGTGGTACTAAAAACAGAGACACTCTCTCCTTCTCATCTCTTTGACTGCTATAAACTTAATGTTAATGGTGACGTCGAAATCATTGCAGGATTGTTCTCTAAAGCTCGTGGTGGCATTGTCACTGTCTCTGCGAATTTGCTGCTTGCAAATCCAGGCTCTTGGCCAGCGATTAAGGCGGCAGTACTTGGCGAATCCCTACCCATTTCTCCATTAAAACCCGAGTGGCAATCATCACACCTAGAACCGACTTGCTACGACATAAAATTGGTTATTACTGGTGATCGTGGGCAGTTGGCGGATCTTGAGTATCTTGATCCTGATCTCTTCTCACCAATGACTTTGTTCAGCGAACTCGAAGAAGATTTTCACCTAGGTGAAGAGAATCTGGATGCCTATGTCGGCTACATTAAATGGATATGTGACCGCTACCGTCTACCCAGTTTTGATAAAGATGCACTACACCGTTTGTTGATTGCCGGCGTTCGTGAAACAGAAGACCAACATTATCTGCCCCTCTCCCCAATTTGGCTTCACCAATGGCTCTCTCTGGCAGCTATTGAATCGCAAGGCTACCAGATCAACGGTGAGCACATGGATACAGCCATTGAGGAAAAATGTTTCCGTGAGTCTTATCTCCCCCAGCGCGCTATCGACGATATCCTTGATGGCCAAGTGATCATTGAAACAACGGGCGAGCAAATCGGCCAGATTAACGGCCTCACCGTTATTGATGTCGCAGGTCACCCAGTTTCTTATGGTGAGCCAGCTCGAATTTCTTGTGTTATCCATTTTGGTGATGGTGATATTTCTGACGTTGAACGTAAAGCCGAGCTCGGTGGAAATCTTCACGCCAAGGGTATGATGATCATGCAAGCACTTGTCAGCAGTGCGCTGCAACTCGATGCACCACTGCCTTACTCTGCTTCTATTGTATTCGAGCAATCTTACAGTGAAGTCGATGGAGATAGTGCGTCACTTGCTGAATTTTGCTGCCTTGTCAGCGCCCTATCTGAGTACCCCATCAATCAGCAAATCGCGGTGACGGGTGCAGTGGACCAATTTGGCCGTGTACAGGCAGTAGGAGGCCTAAATGAAAAAATTGAAGGCTTCTATCAGGTTTGTAAACACCAAGGCTTCACCGGCGAGCAAGGGGTTATTCTACCGGAAACGAACTTAAAACATCTGGCACTTCATAAAGACGTGGTCGAAAGCATTAAACTCGGTGAGTTTCATATTTGGGCGGTATCCGATGTTGAAGATGTGATCCCAATCATTATGAATAAGCCATTTTGTGGTGAAGACGAAGATAGCGTGCTCAACAAAATTGCTGAAAGAATCGATAACTTTACGAAGCATGATCATCCGCAAGGCTTTGTTCAATGGATTAAAAACTGGTTTGTCTAGTACTGATCGGAGTTGTTTAGCGTACACCTGTTCACTAACATGCCTGTGTCTAAAATTGGAGTTTACAAACAATGCAGAATAAACGTGAATCATATACCCGCGAAGATCTTTTAGCCTCTAGTCAAGGTGAACTGTTTGGCCCTGGTTACCCTCAGTTACCAGCACCAAACATGTTGATGATGGACCGAGTAACCAAAATGTCAGAAACTGAAGGCGACTTTGGTAAAGGCCTCATCTTGGCTGAGCTAGATATCAAACCGGATCTATGGTTCTTTGACTGCCATTTCCCTGGCGACCCAGTGATGCCTGGTTGTCTTGGCTTGGATGCGATGTGGCAGTTAGTTGGTTTCTTCCTTGGTTGGGTTGGCGGCAAGGGCAAAGGCCGCGCTTTGGGTGTTGGTGAGGTTAAATTTACTGGTCAAATCCTCCCTACAGCGAAAAAGGTGACCTACGAGATCCACATGAAACGAGTTGTCAATCGTAAGCTTGTTATGGGTCTAGCGGACGGCCGAGTTCTTGTCGATGGTAAAGAGATTTACGTCGCTAAGGATCTAAAAGTGGGTCTTTTCCAAGATACCTCTGCATTCTAAACAACACCGCTTTCCAGTTATTTTGATGAAACGGCTCTTTGGGCCGTTTTTTCTTGCGCCTTTCATTTTTATTCCGCCCAATAATAGAAAAGACCCACATCGTGGGCCCTTCTTTAAAATCCTTCTGTGTTGTATGTGGACATCATTTATAGAGACCAGAGAGTTTGTCACTTCTGGCATCACGCCAACCACCTAACCAATACGAACGAGCGTCCATCTGTTGATAAGGACATTCTTCCTGAGATCTACCGTTTAAGCCTGCCTTGTAGCCTTGGGATTGTGCTCGTTCTAGGCGATCACGCTTTTGTCTCTTCATAATTTCTACCTCATACAGGTCCATTAGAACTAACGTACTACTGTGAAACTTTGATGGAGCTTTTGTGACTCCACAATTAAGAATCGATCAAATGAAGGGATTTCTCAAGCGATAAAAAAGGCACAACTTCAAAATTGTGAAGCTGTGCCTAGTTTAAAAAATAGCCTATTTTCTGCGGAAACCAAATAAAACCAGTAATGTCAAAGACAACCAACCAAGTCCTGCTCCGCTACGCTCTGCTGCGGCTTTTTCAACTGGACGCGTATTAATGTTACTTGCATCCGCATCTGCGATAGGAATTAGCTTAACAGCAACCACAGTTTCCTCTTTGGAACCTTCACCACAATATGAGTTGTGTGCGGTTGTATCGTAGCCACCTTCACACTTGATTGCTGTCGCGGAAATCACACCAGCATCATTGATATCCGTTGCGTCGATAATACGATATTGGTTGTTTTCAACAGGCGCGTTAGAACCATTGGTAAGGTCATCCAAATACCACGCTTTGTTATCGAATATCGATATTCTACTTTCAACAGAACCATTTGCCTCATAAGGCAGAATAAATGCACGTTTACGACGCGGCTTGCCGTCGATCTCTCGAGTATCTTCAGCGTCCAACTGACCGACAATTTCATTGTATTTGTTGATGCCACCCATTTTACCGCCTGCACCAGAGAAGAAGATCCCCCCTAACTCAGGTAGAAATGTCGCCGAAACACTTTCGGCTCTAACATCTTTGACCAAGAATAGTCGATTGGCTGCTGAACCTTCGGAAGGTTTACCGCCAGCGCGCTTTGCTTCGCCTATTGCGACAAAGTTACTGTTTACGTTAGTAACAACAGAATTGCTATGGATAATGTCGCCACTGATCTTCATCTGCGCGCCACTAACTTGTTTGCTTTGCCAAGTAGAGTCTTTTAATGCACCGCCAGCGTCAAACGTACCAACAAACACGCTGGCATCAATATAGTTGTCATCTGCGTAAGTGTTGTAACCAACACCGTAGACTTTGTTGTTTGTCGAATCGACAACCACATCACGCATACTTCCCTGCGCTAAACGTTCACCATCTCTATCTGCGCCTTGAGGCCAATCCAACTGTTTCACTACGCCAGCAGCGTCCCAAATGGCCGCTTTGCTCGTATAGTGTGTGCCGTTTTCATTACCGGTTTTAGAGGAAACGCTGCCTACAGTGTAAGTACCATCGGTTTTCCAAGCTCGTGATTGATAGAAATCAGTTTCCGTGTCTGTGTCGCTGACCTTTTCATACACAGGCATCACTGGCGCCACGACTTTATTGCGGGTCTGTAACGTCCCTTCATCATTGACAATGCTTTGATTTCCAACGGGTGAACCGCTTTCCGTTAAACTGTTAATGACATTGTTGAATTTATTGGTGTAAGCGCTTTGATTACCTTCCACAAAAGCCAGTGCGTTTGAAGTATAGTCTTTGCTTAGCTCTTTATACCAAGGAGCCCAGTGAATCGATGCCCACGTTTCACACGTCGAATAACGCAGTTCGTTGTAGCAATAACGCTCAAAGTCATCAAACTCTTGGATGTACCCAAATGTCGCATCCATCGCAAACGGAAGCTCTTCTCGATAGCTCACACCATCGACACTGACACGAGTCTCAAGCGCGAGTTTGAACTGATCATCTGTACAATTAGCACCATTTGCGAAACAACCGGTTTCGAAAGCGACATCACCTTGTTGAATTGCAACACCATAAGCATCGTTATAGGTTGATGAACTTCCATTGAGTGCAGGATCAACTTCAACGACCTTATACAATGCGGCGTTGGCATTCATGGCGCTACCAACGAGTAGCGCGACTGTGGTTAATTTGAATCTAGTACTGCAATTCATCTATTTATTAACTGTCCTGTTGCATAGCTTCGAGCTCTTCCCATCTCTCGAAAGCAATTTCTAATTCCTGCTCCAGTGCGGCAAGTTGCTCTAGCACTGGTTGCGTTGTCTCTACGGGTTGAGCAAAAAACTCTGCGGAGTTTACTTGCTCTTGAAGCGCTTCAATATCCGCTTCCAACTGTTCTAACTTGGCAGGTAGTGCTTCAAGTTCTCGTTGGAGCTTATATGATAACTTCTTAGAGGTATTCTTAGCTGGCGCAGTTTTGGGAGTTTCCTCAACGACTTTTGCTTTAGGCGCTGATTTTTCCATCACTTCACGTGCTTCGATCGCTTGTTTGCGCTGCTGTTGAGCATCATGATAGCCACCGACAAACTCTTCGATTTTTCCTTCACCTTCAAAGATCCAGCTTGTCATGACGGTATTATCCACAAACTGTCGGTCGTGGCTAACCAGCAGTAGAGTACCTTGATAATTGGCAAGCAATTCTTCTAAAAGTTCCAATGTTTCGATATCTAAATCGTTAGTTGGTTCGTCGAGAATCAATAAATTGTTCGGTTTTAGGAAGATGCGAGCAAGAAGCAGACGGTTTTTTTCACCACCTGAAAGTGCTTTGACAGGTGTACGAGCACGCTTCGGTGAGAACAGGAAATCCTGAAGATAGCTCAAAGCATGGCGTTCTCGCCCACCCACGGTGACTTCTTGTTTACCATCCGCTAGGTTATCAATGACCGTCTTTTCAGGATCCAAAATTTCTCGATATTGGTCAAAATACGCAACCTCCAGCTTAGTACCACAATGCAGCCGGCCAGATTCCGGTTTTAGCTGATCCAGCAGTAACTTAAGGACCGTGCTCTTGCCACAGCCATTAGGGCCAATAAGCGCAATTCGATCACCACGCATGATATTAAAACTGAAATCATCAACAATTTTCTTTCCATCGAATGAAAACTGCAGTTTTTCTGCTTCGAAGACAATCTTGCCAGAGCGTGCGGCGTCATCAATTTGGATTTTGGCTTTACCTTGTACGTCAACTCGACTCTGGCGTTCCTCTCGCAGCTTTTTAAGTGCCCGAACACGACCTTCATTACGTGTTCGGCGTGCTTTGATGCCTTGACGAATCCACACTTCTTCCTGAGCAAGCTTCTTATCAAACTCTGCGTTTTGCATCTCCTCAACACGAAGCATTTCTTCTTTTTCAATAAGGTAGTTGTCGTAATCGCCAGGAAAAGAGGCAAGTTTACCGCGGTCAAGGTCAACGATACGCGTTGCCATTGCTTTGATGAAGGCTCGGTCGTGGGAAATAAAAATGATGGAGCCACGGAAATCTTTGAGGAACGTTTCTAGCCATTCAATGGTCGTAACATCGAGGTGGTTAGTTGGCTCATCTAGTAGCAAAACGTCTGGATCACATACTAGCGCTTTCGCCAGAGCAGCTTTGCGTTGCCAACCGCCCGACAGATCGGTGAGCTTCGTTTCAGCATCCAGCTTTAATGCCGCCAACACATGCTTAACTCGGTCTTCAAATCGCCACGCGTTGGCGTGATCAAGCTGTTCTTGCACTCTCGCTAAGCGGTTAATGTTCTTTTCCGTTGGCTCTTGAGCGACAAGATCGAGAAGATCATGATAGATCTTTAATTGTTCGCCAATTTCAGCTAGCCCACTTGCCACATAATCGTAAACCGTTCCTGGTTCGTTTCGTGGGGGGTCTTGTTCTAAGCGCGATACAACGACATCTTGAGTGATCTGTAGCTTACCATCATCGAGAATCACCTCGCCCGCTAGAACTTTCATTAAGGTCGATTTACCCGCCCCATTGCGTCCTACCAAACAAACTCGCTCATGCTCTTGAAGTACAAAATCAGCTTTATCAAGTAGAGGATTATCGCCAAAGGCGAGTTGACCATTATGAATGGTAAGTAATGCCATTATCGTCCAACCATTGTTTTAATTTTTCTAGATCAAAGGGCCAGCCAAGCTCTGACCCTTGAGAATTTAAGACAGGAATCGTGACCCCGTAACGAGAAAATAGCGCATCATCAAACGCGATATCAATCACTTGAACTTGTTCAGCAATGCCTGCTTGTTCCACCAACTCGTAGGCCATCTCACACAGATGGCATCCTTCGGTACCGTATAAGGTGATCACGTTCCTTGTTCCTATTTTTTGTGGGTGACGACCCAACAGTTATGAATATGTTTGTTTCTTGAGAAATCGAGTGGCAGCGTCTGAGAAGAAATATTCTTCGCGTCTAAACCCAACTCTTCCATCGCTTCCATATCCATTTTGAAATGACGCTTGTTATTAGAGAAAACAATCGTGCCGTTTTCTCTTAGCAAACGTTTTAAGTTTTTCATCAGTTTGATGTGGTCGCGCTGAACGTCAAACGAATCTTCCATGCGCTTTGAGTTTGAAAACGTAGGCGGATCGATAAAGATTAAATCGTACTGCCCCTGCGCTTTCTCTAACCACTGTAAACAATCTGCCTGCTCAAACTTATGTTGACGTCCGACACAACCATTTGCAGACATGTTGTCTTTTGCCCACTCAAGGTAGGTGTTCGACATGTCGACCGTTGTTGTCGAGCTGGCACCGCCAAGAGCGGCGTGTACCGTGGCACTCCCTGTATAAGCAAACAGGTTAAGGAAATCGGCTCCTTTTGCCATTTCACCCAAACGACGGCGCGTGATCTTATGATCTAGGAACAACCCCGTATCCAGATAATCGTACAAATTGACGATCAGCTTTGCACCATACTCGTTAACTTCCATTCGCTCAGAAACTTGACCCAATTTTTGATATTGGTTACGGCCTTTTTGTTTCTCACGAACCTTCAGCACAACTTTGTTGGCTTCTACGCCAGTTACCTGAATCGAAGCACGAATGATGTCCGTCAGACGACGCTTTGCCTTCTCTTCCGGAATATCTTTTGGTGCGGCGTATTCTTGAATCACCAAGTGATCTTGATAGACGTCTATCGCCACGTTGTATTCTGGTAGGTCGGCATCATAGATACGGTAACAATCGAGCTGTTCTCTTTGAGCCCATTTGCCAATCTTACCGATGTTTTTCTTTAGGCGGTTAGCAAAGTCTGGTGCGATAGAAAGCGGGCCATCTGCACCTTCAATCTGCTCTGCACTTCTCTGAGCGATCGTGTAATTCTTTTGGTGACAAGGTAACGCACCGTTATTCAGTTTAAACTGTTTTTCTGCACGCATGCGAAGACAGCTCAGCAGCTCATCGGAACTGGAAAAAATAGATGCTGTACAACCACCAAACTGTGCTTTTAACTGACCACCAAATGCTGTGTATAGTGCAATCAATCCTGGTTCTGTACCAAGTCGCTCACCATAAGGCGGGTTACAAACAATCACACCATTCTCAAACTCTTGAGGACGTGACACTGTAGCGGCGTCACCCAACTTAAATTCGATAAGATCCGCAACCCCTGCTCTACGAGCGTTATCTTGGGCAATTTTCAGCACTTTTTCATCATTATCAAAGCCATAGAATCTTGCGCCAACTTTTTTGACACCTCTTCGAGCAATGACATTTGCTTCTGATTTTATTTCTGCCCACACTTCTGGCTCGAAATCTTCAAGTGATTCAAAGACCCACTTTTCGCGTTTTACTCCAGGCGCCATGTTTGCTGCCATCATGGCCGCCTCTATCAACAACGTACCTGAACCACACATTGGATCCAAAAGCGGTTGTTCCTCTGTCCAGCCTGAGCGAAGGATGATAGCAGCAGCCAAGGTTTCACGGAGTGGCGCTTTACCAGACGCAGGACGATAGCCACGTTGGTGCAAGCCATTCCCGACCATATCAACACCAAGAATCGCTTTGTCTTTGTGGAGACGAACATGAATACGCACATCCGGACGCTCTTTGCTGATATTTGGACGTGGTAGGTTTTTCTTTTCGAAACAATCTACGATGCCATCTTTCACTTTCATCGCACCGTACTGGCTGTTACGAATCTCACGGTTCGTGCCGTTGAAATCAACCACAAACTTCTTAGTGCTGTGGAATTGATTTACCCAATTGATAGAGGACGTTGCTAAATACAAGTCCATATCACTTTGACAGGTAAACTCGGACAACACGCGAACAAAACGCGATGCCAATCTACTCCATAGACAGCAGCGATAAACCTGTTCATTAGAGGCTTTAAATCTTACCCCAGCCTGTACTGGCTTAGCGTCTGCAATTCCAAGTTTTGTTAGTTCTTCAGCAAGAAGGTTCTCAAGACCATTTGAGGTAACCGCAAGATATTGGTTCATAGTGTTCTTTAGCTATTAAAAATGGCGTTGATTATACCTGACAAATCCACTCCATGCCTCGCATTTCAAGGACTTTTCTCATCTCCTTATAAGCCAGCGTATCAACTGGTCGTTTTATCGTCGTGAATTAATAACACCAATTCAGAAGTGATGAACGAAACGTATGCAATCCTAAACGAAAATTCGGTTCAAATCACGATAGTGAATGCTTATTCACATAAAAACTGGACTATACCAGAGCGAATTTATGTTGGTAATTTAATTACAAAACCACTTAAAAGAGGGAATTTTTTACTCTATCGATGATATTTCGCCGGCAAAAGTGGACGTTTTACGAACTAAAAATGTGTAAAAAATGTCGACCAGATTGCACTACAAGCTCTCATAGTCGCAATATTTAGACGAACGAACACAATGAACAGAGGTAGGAGAAGGCAAAAAAAATCGGCCAGAAGGCCGATGAAAAATGTATAGGAACGAAAATTAGGAAAGGTTATCCGACTAATGCCATAGGCATTAGCGTATTCATTCTTGCAGCAGTAGACATGCGATCGTGCATGACTTTGATGGCTTCACCATAACTTAAGCTCTTTGAGCTGCTTAGCATAAAGCCTTCAAGCTCTACACAGCTGACTAAGCTTGCATTGTCCCCTGCTTCCAAAACGATAAACAGCCCTTGATTCAAGCCATTTTGCAGTTGTACAAGCTCCCCTTCACTGGGTTGGTAATCCGAACCTGTAGAATGGAAAAACCAACTCTTGGGTTGGACTGGCTTATGAAAGCGCTTAGCAGCAACGCAGTAGAGCGTTAGCTCATCTCTGCGATATTCACTCAAATCAAGCGATGACAGGCATTCTTTAAAAGTTTGAAAGGCACTTGCGTCATCGACTGTGAAGTCGTTGTAGGAGAAAGCGCAGTCCACCAGCAATTTATCACTGAGATTGGTTTGAAATAGATATCTATCGCCTAAGTCAAGCATTAGACGGCCTGACGGCTTATCAAAATACCAGCTCCATTTATCACTTGGTTTAAGCATCATTCTATTCTCACACTGACTGATTCACAGAGGTAAACGCTTAATTACCCTCCAACTGCTTTGATTCTACAAACGAATGAATAAAAAAAAAGAGGAAACCAAGTCCTCTTTTTTCTGTTAGAAAAGCTGTTATGTCAGTATGTTAGCGAATCATTCTATAGATTTTTAACAATATCGCGTACTAAGCCTGGCCCGTGATAGATGAAGCCAGAGTAAACTTGTACAAGATCCGCCCCTGCCAACATTTTTTCTTTTGCAGCAACATAAGAATCAACACCACCAACGCCAATAATTGGGATGTTACCTTGTAACTCCTTGCGAAGTAATCGCACAACCTCAGTAGAACGGGACTGAAGTGGACGACCACTAAGGCCCCCAGCCTCTTGCGCATGTTTCATGCCTTCAACCATCGTGCGATCAAGTGTGGTATTGGTTGCGATCACACCATCGATCTTGTTGTTGATCAATGATTGGCAAATCTGGCTAATTTCATCGTCGGTAAGATCCGGTGCGATCTTTAATGCCAGAGGTACATATTTTCCATGCTGCTCTTCAAGCTCGGCTTGCTTACGTTTTAACTCAACCAGTAGCTCATCGAGCGCTTCACCATATTGAAGTGTTCTTAGCCCAGGCGTGTTTGGAGAAGAAATATTCACGGCAATATAACCCGCGTACTCATATACCTTTTCCATACAGATGAGATAATCTTCCGCGCCCTTCTCGATTGGTGTGTCTTTATTTTTACCAATGTTGATGCCTAATACACAGCTGTATTTGGCCTTCTTGACGTTTTCAATGAGATTATCAACACCTAGGTTATTGAAACCCATACGGTTAATGATTCCTTCCGCACCTACTAAGCGGAACAAACGTGGTTTATCATTTCCTGATTGTGCTCTAGGTGTAACGGTACCAACTTCAACAAAGCCGAATCCCATTGCGTCAAATGCTTCGATACACTCACCATTTTTATCCAGACCAGCCGCAAGGCCAACTGGGTTTCGGAAAGTGAGTCCCATGCATTCTACTGGTCGATTTGGGAGTTGTTGACGATAGAAAAGATCAATTGGTGTGCCGGTAAAGCGTTTGAAGTTTTGGATAGCGAGATCGTGTGCCTTTTCTGCATCCAATTGAAAAAAGCCAGCTCTGGCAAGACGGTAAAGCATTGTGCCTCCGAAAGAAAAAAGCCCCGTGTAAACGGGTTGGTATTATTTACTTAAAAGAACAACATTTCAAACAAAAACGTCAAAGATATTGTATTCCAAATGCATCATTCGAATTAAATTGATTTAAAACAGATGGTTAATGTTTTTATTTATTGAAAGTTAGTGAAAGGCATGAGGAATGGTAACGATTGCCAAGCATCAAAAAGTGACAACGCAACTTATTGTTGGTTGTTTTTTGCTCTTCAATATAAAAAAAGCCCCATCTAAGGGGCTTTTTCATGTCAGAGACTCAAAACATTAACTATTTGAGCTGCAATTTAAGTTGAGAAGAACCAGTTCTCTCAATGCGACCGAGAACTTGGCAAACTCATGCACACTACCCACTTTGAACTCGTTGAGAATGCTTTCCCAACGATGTAGTGAGGTTTCATTGCGCTCCATCCACGTTTCCAGCGCTTCCATGACATCTCCCTTGTTCTCT
Organism: Vibrio sp. 03_296; assembly: GCF_002265885.1. NCBI lineage: Bacteria > Pseudomonadati > Pseudomonadota > Gammaproteobacteria > Vibrionales > Vibrionaceae > Vibrio > Vibrio sp. 03_296. The sequence goes on along the minus strand of NZ_NPKW01000147.1, from coordinate 75,521 downwards.
GACTGCATGCAGTTGAGCACTTGAGCAGTCAGCAAACGTTGTTGCCAATCGAGATCTTCGCGGAAAGCAGCACGAGCCAAGGCTTGCCAGTTGTTATCGACTGCCTGACCATTAATTTGCTTCAAGAACCAATGTAGTGATAAACGATCGCCTAAGTTGAAGTACAACTTCGCTGCTTCCTCAACCGTTTTATTGGTTTCACGAGCAACCGAAGAAATGTCTAACGCTGATTGGAGACTGGTTAGACGAGAAACGCGGCTAGCTAGCTTCGCTTCTACCCCACGACAGATCCAACTTTCTGCCAGCTCATCATGCTCTTCCACTTCAGAGACAACCAGCATGTTGTCAAGAGAATGCGTGATCACATCAACGTCAGCTTGGTACTTCGCAATCAGCTCACTCACCGTATTCTTACCACTGCGATTTCGCAGTAGCCAGCGTGCAACACGACGAAGCATTCGACGCACGTGGAACATGATTTCGTATTGAGCATCTGCGCTCGCGACATTGTCCAGCTCACGTGTTTGAGCCAAAATTTCACCCAAGCCGTAAATCTCGCGTGAAGCACTGTACGCATTGGCGATATCCACAACCGATGCGCCAGTCTCTTCTTGGAGACGAGTGACAAAGTTACATCCCATCTCATTAACCATTTGGTTTGCAAGTGATGTAGCAATGATCTCCGCACGCAGTGGATGTGAAGACATCTGATTCGCGAATTTGTTTCTCAATTCACTTGGGAAGTATTGGATCAATTGCTGCCCATGGAACTCATCATTGGCAATCTCGTCATTGGCGAGTTGCTCTTTCAGTACCATCTTGCCATAAGCCACCAATACTGCCAGTTCAGGACGAGTTAGGCCTTGGCCCAGCTTCTCACGCTCTAGTAACGTTTCATCATCAGGGATGTTTTCTAGAACGCGATCCAGATAGCCTGCTTTTTCCATAGTGTGAATAAAGCGAATTTGCTCTTTAACAACGCTAACACCTTGCTGTTCGGTCACAGAGATGGATTCAGATTGGCGGTAAGCATCATCTAGAACGATATCTCCGACTTCATCTTGCATCGATTCCAAGATCTTATTGCGCTGTTTCACGGTCATGTCGCCATTGGAGACCAAACCATTCAAGAAGATCTTAATGTTGACTTCGTTATCTGAGCAATCCACACCGCCCACGTTATCAACAAAGTCGGTATTAACACGTCCGCCTTTCAGAGCGTACTCGATACGACCTTTTTGCGTCATACCTAAGTTACCGCCCTCACCAACTACTTTGGCATTGAGATCACGGCCGTCGATACGTAACACATCGTTCGCACGATCACCCACATCGGTATGTGTTTCACTCGAGGCTTTCACATACGTACCGATACCACCATTCCAAAGCAGATCCACGTCCATTTTCAGGACCATTTTAATCAATTCGTTTGGCGCCAAAGAGGTTTTCTTGGTACCCAACATTTTTTGGATCTCTGGTGTCAAGGTAATCGACTTCGCCTTACGTGAGAAGACACCGCCGCCTTTTGAAATCAGCTTAGGATTATAATCTTCCCAACTCGAGCGAGGGAGTTGGAACAAACGATCACGTTCTTCCCAACTAGAAGCTGAATCCGGGTTTGGATCGATAAAGATATGAAGATGGTTAAATGCCGCTTGTAGACGAATGTGCTTTGACAGCAGCATACCGTTACCAAATACGTCACCCGCCATATCGCCAATACCAATCGCCGTGAAGTCTGTTGTTTGACAGTCAATACCCATTTCACGGAAATGACGCTTCACAGACTCCCAACCACCTTTTGCAGTGATACCCATTGCTTTGTGGTCATAGCCGTTAGAGCCACCAGACGCAAATGCATCACCTAACCAAAAGTTATATTCAGCAGACACAGAGTTCGCTAAATCGGAGAAGGTTGCGGTGCCTTTATCTGCTGCAACGACCAAATAAGGATCATCCTCATCATGTCTTACAACGCTCTTCGGTGGAATCACTTCCCCTTCAATGATGTTGTCAGAGACATCTAATAGCGCACGAATGAAACGTTTGTAACAACGCTGGCCTTCCGCAAAAATCTCATCACGGTTGGTCAAGGTATGTTGACGTTTACAAACAAAGCCACCTTTTGCTCCAACAGGCACGATAACGGTATTTTTAACCTGTTGCGCTTTCACCAAGCCAAGCACTTCTGTACGGAAGTCTTCTTGGCGATCTGACCAACGTAAACCACCACGAGCCACTTTTCCGCCACGCAAGTGAACGCCTTCAATGTCAGGGGCATAGACGAAGATCTCAAAGGCTGGTACAGGCTGTGGAATTTCAGGGATTTCCCGCGGTTTTAGTTTTAATGACAACCAAGGCTTAGGTTGTTTTTGATCATCAAGTTGGAAATAGTTGGTGCGTAGCGTCGCCATGATCATTTCCATGTAACGACGAATAATACGATCGTCATCCAAGCTATCCACCGACTCTAGCTGCTCGGTGATCTTGTTGATCAGCTCATGTTGGCCTTTTTCGCTGCCTTTATGTTTAGGATCAAAACGTTTGATAAAGAGATCAACCAACCCTTTGGCCAGCTCTGGATAGTGACTCAGGGTGTCTTCGATGTATTGTTGACTGAATGGGAAACCCACTTGGCGCATATAACGAGCATAGGCACGTAAAATTGAAATTTCTCGGCCAGTCAGCGAAGCACCCAATAGCAGACGGTTGAAACCGTCACTTTCTAGTTCCCCTTCCCAAATCGCGGCAAACGCTTGTTGGAAACGATCTCTCGCTTCACTTAAGTCCACTACTTTGTCGCTCTTGTGCAACATCGAGAAATCGAGGATCCAGAATGTTTGACCATTGGTCTTGTGGATCTCGTATGGTGACTCCCCAATCACGCGCAGGCCCAAGTTTTCGAGCATCGGCATGACGTCAGAAAGGTGAATGGGTTCGTCACGATGGAACAGTTTCAAGCGTACGGCTTTAGAGTCTGCGGACAACTCTTGAGGGCGATAAAAAAGCATACCCAGTTTGTTGTCATCACTAAGTGCCTCCAAACGATCAATATCATCAACCGCACTGCCCGGCATCATTGCTTCTTTGTAAGAACGTGGAAATGCCTTCATGTATTCTTTTGAAAGTGGCAATCCTTTACTTTCACCAAAGTTGGCAATGATAGAATCTTTAAGGCGATCATCCCAAGTTGAAGAGACTTCCATTAGATTTTGCTCGATGTTTTTCACGTCTACGTCGATGTTATTGTTGTCTACACGCACAATATAATGGGTACGTGCTAACGGCCCTTCGGAGAAGTACGTTGTAAACTCAACTTCTTGCTCACTGCCAAAGTACTGTTTCAAAATGCGTTGAGTTTGGCGACGCAACTCTGTGTTGTAACGATCTCTTGTCACATACACCATCGCACTAAAGAATCGGCCAAACGGGTCTTTGCGAACAAACAGACGCAGAAGATCGCGATCATGCATTTGCACTACGCCCATGCCGACTTCGAGTAACTCTTCTTCTTTTGCTTGAATCAGTTCATCGCGTGGGTAATTTTCAAGGATATTGTGTAGCGCTTTAAATGCATATGAGCCATCGCGGTATCCGCTGGCATCGAGAATACGATCCACTTTTTCGCGGATAAGTGGAATGGAAGAAACGGTTTGGTTATACACTGACGAGGTATACAGGCCCGTGAAACGATGCTCACCAACCACTTTTCCTTTCGCGTCAAACTTCTTAATGCCAACGTAGTCGTTGTAAGCAGGACGATGAATACGAGACGCTTTATTACCTTTAGTAATGATCAAAGCACTTGGCTTTTTCGCTTCGAGGCGAGCTGAGTCTGAAAGTTGTGATAACTTCACACTGCGAACTCGAGATTCTTCCGAAAAAAGACCCAAGCCTTTTTCTTTTGTTGGTACGAGCTCAGTTTCGCCATCCACACTCACCAAGTCGTACTCTTTGTATCCCATGAACGTAAAGTTGTGGTCCCCTAACCAACGTAGAAATGCAATGCTTTCATCGAAACGTTCACCATCCATGGAAACCGCTGATTTTTGCGCTTCCAGTTGTGCTGTCACTTGCTCTAGTCGCTCTACCATGAGCAACCAATCGTTCACCACCAAGCGAGTATCGTTGAGCACATCAAGCAGCTCTTGCTTCAACTTGTGCATTTCATCTTTTTTGCTTAGTCGGTCAACTTCGATGTGGAACAATGACTGTAAGATCCCACCCTGTCCATTGACATCAATCACTTCACCTTTTTCATTGCGAGTGATTTGTGTCGGGTTGTTGAGCATTAGGTGACAGTTAAGCTCCAGTCGGCTTAACGCCATTTTGATGGAATCAACCAAGAACGGGCTATCAGGTACCACCACTTCTACGATGGTATGGGTTGATTGCCAACCGTGGCGGCTGACTGTCGGGTTAAATACTCGAACCGAGACGTCGTCTGGTTTCTTCTCTTGAATATGATGCCAAAGACTAATAATCGCACCGTAAAGGTCAGACTCGTTGCGTTGGATTAGGTCGTCCATAGACATGTTACTAAACAGGTGTTGAGCTAATTTAGTAACGAAAGGCTGGTGGGATAGCTCGAGTTTTTCCTGAATCAGTTGGTAAACTTTTTCAAGCAGAACCGGCACTACATTTTCACGCGCGGTCATATTCACACTCCACATTAGAATAGTTTTTTTGTAGGGGACACTTAGCAATAAATCTAGCTAGGAGACTCAATAACTAAGCATAGGTAATGCATGCGCTTATTGTAAAAGCAATATTGAAATTTAGTTAATAAAATTAACGAAGAATAGAGGTGAAATGTTTGATAATGTGATTAAGATTCGTGTTTAACTCACTGTTAAACTAGGTTCTTATAGTGATTCTAACTTAATAAATCGATGATTCTGGTCAGTTGTTAGTCTAAAGCGCCCTTTTAAGCCTAACTGGCTGAGAAACGGCCGAAATTTAACCGCTGGTAATTGAATCCTCAGTCCTTGCTCTGTCACCACTTGAACAGCACTCGCCGCACCAGAATAGTGAGCTAAAAATGCCTGATAGCTAATATTGAGTGTGAAGTAATAGTAATTCATAGTTTGAACAAGATAGCTGGCATTGTGCCAGCTATCTCACGATCACTGTTATTCGTTTTCTAGTGCTTTTGACACTTTTTCAAATAGATCTTTTGCCAAATCCTCTAAACCTTGAAGGGCTTTGAGCTCTTGGCGAATTAACGCCTGACGATCACTATCGTACTTACCTAACTTGAGTAAAGGATCCACTAAGCGCGATGCCACTTGAGGATTGGTACTGTTCAACTCACGTAGGATTTCGCCAGCAAAACGATAACCCGCGCCAGATTTATCATGGAAGTTCACTGGGTTCATACCAAGGAAAGAACCAATCAAGCTACGTGTACGATTGGGGTTTTTAAGACTAAATGCTTCATGCTTCATCGTCTCTTTAACAACGTCTAGTGCATTGGCAGCAGGGTTGCTGCCTTGTAGGATAAACCACTTATCCATAACGAGACCATCATGCTTCCACTTATCACTGTAATCTTGCATCAGTGCTTCACGGCAAGGCAATTGCGCTTGGTTGGCGGATGCCATCGCTGCAACTGTATCGGTCATGTTGTTCGACTCTTGGTATTGCTTCAATACCAAATCATTACCCTCTTGAGTATATGCCAGATACGCTAGACAGATATTGCGTAACGCACGCTGACCAATCGCTGCGTGTTCAATCGTATACTCAGCTTGCTTGAGGCTATGATAAAGTGCGCTCAACTCATCACTTAGCTGCGTTGCAAGAATGATTTTCAACTGTTTAAGAACCTGAGCGATCGCATCAACGTCGACTTGCTTATACCAACCAGACACTTCATTGTGGTTTGGCAATGACATGACTTCAGCAATGAACGCAGAATCTAATTCTGCATTAAGAAGCACACCACGGAAGGCATCAACAACCGCCTCAGGCAGTTCTACTTCTTCACCCGCCTGAACTCGCTCAACATTTTGACGAATGTATTTTGCCAGTAACATCTGGCTGGCATCCCAACGAGAAAACTCGTTACGAGCATTCACCATAAGGAACATCAGCTCACAATCTGAATAATCGTACTCAAGCTTAACCGGTGCAGAGAACTCACGTAACAAAGAAGGCACTGGCTGCTCTGCCACATTCTCAAACACAAAGGTTTGTTTGTCCGCTTTCACATCCAGCACGTTTCCAACAGGCTTGCTGGCAATGATCATTGGGATCACATCACCATTCGCTGCGTAAAGCTCGATATCGAATGGAATATGCAATGGTTGCTTTTCCGCTTGCTCGTGTGTTGGCTCGGTCGACTGCTCAACGGTTAATGCGTAAGTTTGTTTCTCGGCATCATATAGGCTACTCACACGAAGTGTTGGTGTACCCGACTGGCTGTACCACAAACGGAACTGTGTTAAATCAACACCCGTTGCATCTTCCATGGCAGAGACAAAATCTTCACAAGTCGCAGCAGTACCGTCGTGACGCTCAAAGTAGAGCTTCATCCCTTTTTGGAAACCTTCTTCACCCAGTAAAGTATGATACATGCGAATAACTTCACTGCCTTTTTCATACACAGTTAGCGTGTAGAAGTTATTCATTTCAATCACTTTATCAGGGCGAATGGGATGAGACATTGGGCTAGCATCCTCCGCAAACTGCGGCCCGCGAATGGTACGCACGTTTTGAATGCGATTGACTGCTCTAGAGCCAAGATCAGAAGAGAATTCTTGATCGCGGAAAACGGTTAAACCTTCTTTCAAGCTCAGTTGGAACCAATCGCGACAAGTCACGCGGTTTCCTGTCCAGTTGTGGAAATACTCATGACCAATCACGCGCTCAATGCCGAGGTAGTCTGCATCAGTAGCGGTTTGAGAGTTGGCTAAAACAAACTTTGAGTTAAAGATATTGAGACCTTTGTTTTCCATCGCACCCATGTTGAAGAAATCAACAGCGACGATCATGTAGATATCTAGGTCATACTCGAGGTCGAAACGTTCTTCATCCCATTTCATCGAATTGATCAGCGAAGTCATCGCATGTGGCGCACGATCTAAGTTTCCTTTGTCGACAAAGATTTCAAGATCTACGCTACGACCAGACTTGGTGACAAACTTATCACGAAGCACATCAAAGTCGCCTGCAACAAGAGCAAACAAGTATGCAGGTTTTGGATGCGGATCTTGCCATTGAACCCAATGACGGCCACCTTCCAGTTCTCCATCTGCAATGCGGTTACCATTACTCAGCAAATAAGGATATTGTGCTTTGTCGGCAATCACTTTTGTCTGGTAACGCGCTAACACATCAGGGCGGTCTAGGTAATATGTGATACGTCTAAAACCTTCAGCTTCGCATTGTGTACAAAAAGCACCACCCGATTTATACAGACCTTCCAACGCGGTGTTGGCTTCTGGATCGATTTCGGTCACGATGACAAGTTCAAACTCTGCTGGGAGATTCGAGATAACCAAGGAACTCTCTTTAACCTCAAACGCCGACCATGCTTCACCATTCACAGCAACAGAAATCAGTTTTAGAGCTTCACCATCTAACTCTAGGAGATCACTCTCACCCTGTTGCTTAACTTGAGAAACCGCCGTGACGACGGTGTTGTGATCGTAAAGATCAAAGGTTAAATCGATGTCGGTTATCGTATGTGAAGGCGCTTTGTAATCTTTACGATATTTAGCCTGTGGGGTTTGAGACATATCTATAAATCCTTGTACAGTGAATCAGAATGTGCCCGTCGTTATTTCATAATTGCTTTAAAGGTTTACGCTAACCGCAACTACCACTTGTGCATCTGTGTGTCTGTTTTTTCGGGCACAGATAAATTACCTCTGTTAGATGCGGTTTGGAAACGAATAAAACAAGGCTTGACGTAAAAAAAGAGAAGACTCGTTGAAAATCTTCTCTTTTCCGATGAAAAATCCATCAATATGTCTCTTTTGCTGCCATTTAGACAGCCTCTATTAGGCCCACTTGGGTTAACGTACTCGGTTAAGTACTGCGAGCATTTCTCCACTCTCTTCCTGTAACGTTAACTGATCTGTGTCTAAGACATAAGTTGTATCATGCTCACCATTTTCGTATAACAACACCAAATGATTTCCTTCGGTGTAGTAAACCCCTTTCTTGACCGACTCATCACCATCCTCAGATGTCACCCTAAACATAAATACAAAATCAGGCTGTAAAATTAAGTCCATTTTGTTTATCTGATTCGCGATCATCCCTTCTCCAGATAATTGCGCACTCGACCAAATACCTGCCAGTGCATTGGGTAACCCTTTAGTGAACGTCACGCCGTTGAGATTGAGCATATTGTGATTACTTTCATACTGATAGACTTGAGGCTCATCCGTATTGAGTCCTAATATGATGGTGTCTTCATTTGCGGTGTAGATCCCTTCCCAATGGTCAATGCTGTAGTCGCGTTTTTGGATATCGATTTGGAACTCATACTTAGAGTTTAACGTGAGCTTAATCGCCCTAAAGTCTTCACGACTTTCTTCAACATTCGGATTCACCAAATACCAATCGCCAAGTAATAAAGGGGTGTCAAAATAGGTTAAATCAGCAGATTTAGTGGACGTATCTTGAGCGTAAACCGAAGATAGCGTTAGCGCAGCGAGCAAAGTTAAGAGCCATTTCATTGTTCATCTCCACACTTGGGCTGTATGCCGTTTTCTTAAAGCTTAGGCATGGAGTCATCATATGGCGAATTTTTTTGACTTAAATCACATTATTGTTCAGAGAAAAATAACTTCATCTATACGTCATCTTTCCTTCACTTTGCTATGGGTTATAAATGAAAAAGCGAGCGTTAACGCTCGCTTTTTATCATCACACCGGCGTTAGGACGGTTTTTTCAGCATGTCTACCATGATGGCAACAGATTCATCAAGGTATGCATCTGGCGTTTCATAGTCTTTGGGTACATCGTCTAAAGTCTTAAACGCTTCTTTACCCGCTAATGCTTGGCGTTGATTGATGCGATCTAGGCGCTGCTTATCAGCCTGTTCAGATTCTTGCTTACGCACTTTTTCATTCAAAGAAAGCGTATTGTCGTCTTTCTCTGCTTTGTACTTCGCAATGTCTTCCGCAATAAACTTAAACTCTAGCTCGTTAGCGATCCGCTCATCGTGTTTTACACGCAACTGTTCAATTAAAGAATCATTACGTTGTAACACTTGATAATCCGCTTTCTCAATACTGTCCCAAGGTAGAGCATTATCTTCAACACTCTCACCTGTTTCCTCAGGATCAATCGCCGTAGGGAAAGGAATGTCTGGCACGACACCTTTGTTTTGCGTGCTGCCTCCATCAATTCGGTAGAATTTTTGGATGGTGTACTGAACATAACCGATTTCTTTGTCAAATAAATCATAGATATGATTCAGCGAGCGGTGCTGTTGTACGGTTCCTTTACCAAAAGAGTTTTCACCAAGAATAATGGCGCGGCCATAGTCTTGTAGTGCAGCGGCGAAAATTTCAGAAGCTGATGCACTATAGCGATTCACCAACACCGTCATCGGGCCTGAATAACTGATTTGTCCATCCGTATCAGCGTTGACTTTCACTCGCCCATAACTGTCACGAACTTGAACCACAGGGCCCTTTTCAATAAACAAACCCGTGAGCGCAGTGGCTTCAGTTAATGCCCCACCACCATTGTTTCTCAAATCAACGATGATGCCGTCAACACCCTTACCTTTGAGATCAGTCAGCAGCTTATCGGTGTCGGCAGAAAGACCCACATAAAAACTCGGTACTTCTAGAACACCGATTTTCTTGCCATCTTTTTCCATCACCTCGGCCTTCACCGCTCGGTCTTCCAAGCGAATTTTGTCACGCACAATAGTGACAACGTAACTCTTGGAATCTTTTCCTTCTGGCAGAACTTGTAGGTGAACTTTGGTTCCTTTAGGACCTTTAATCAACTGGACAACATCATCAAGACGCCAGCCGATCACATCGACGATGTCTTTCTTATCTTGGCCAACACCGATGATTCGGTCCCCCTCGCCTAACTGTTTACTTTTAGACGCAGGGCCACCAGCAACCAAAGAACGGATAACAGTGTAATCATCCGTCATCTGTAAAACAGCACCAATGCCTTCCAGTGACAAGTTCATCTCGGACTGGAATTGTTCAGCGTTTCTTGGTGAAAGATAACTGGTATGAGGATCCACTTCGCGCGCAAACGCGTTCATGTAAAGTTGAAAAACGTCTTCGTTGCGCGTTTGAGTAATTCTCTTCATCGCGTTGTTATAACGTTTTTCTAGAATTTCTTTAATTTCTGGCCAATCTTTGCCAGTCAACTTGAGGTTCAGCGCATCGTATTTTACTCGCTGACGCCACAGTTCATTGAGCTCGTTTTGATCCTTGGGCCAAGCCGCATCACTACGATCGAGTTCAATCTCATCATTCGTATCAAAGGTGATTTCTTGATCGAGCAGTTTGAGAGCATAGGAGAATCGCTCAAAACGCTTTTTCATTGAGAGATTGTAAACATCGAACGCGATTTGATTGTTGCCTTCTTTGAGTTGGTCATCCAACTCTGTTGACCACTTTTCAAATGAATCAATGTCTGCTTGGGTGAAGATGTTCTTATTGTAATCAAGCATTTCTATATAGCGATTAAACATCGCTCGAGAGAAATCATCGTTGAAATTAAAATGCTTGTAATGAGAACGAGTAAAACGAGAAGTGACCCTTTTGCTTGCAGTTTCGTGTTGAACTTCAGGTGCAAGTATAGGGAGATCTTTTTCTGATAGTTTGGCTTCAAGAGCCTGAGCTGACGCTGCTAGCCAAAGGCTAGCAGCAATCAGAGTCACTTTTGAACGGCATTTCATGCGTAGGAGTGTCTCCTTTATGCGCGAAGGTGCTCCGCTTTCACAACCATTTGAAGGCCGTTAGACAGTTGAACTCGCACATCTTCCTTATTAATTTCTACGATAGTCGCAGCCATGTTTCCTTTACCCATGTTTACGTTAACCGCTTTACCAGTGATCAATTCATCTGCGTTTAGCGCACGTGTTTCCACAGGTTGTTTCGCAGGCTTTTGCGCCTGAGGTTTGTTAGCACGACGTTGCTGAGGTGCTTTTTTAGCTTTTGGCTTTGACTTCTCTTCGTCACGAGCTTTTTGAGCTTGTTCTTTACGGCGAGCTTGTACCTTAGCTTTGCTTTCCGCTAGCGTTGCTTTCGCATGTTCAACGTGTTCTTCTTCTAGTACACCACACTCGTTACCATCTAGGTCAACGCGAGTTGCGCCTAGTTTAACGCCGTGTAGGTAACGCCAAGAAGAAGTGTATTGTCTTAACGCTGCTCGAAGCTGAGTCTTGCTTACTTTTTCGTCTTCACTTAGACGTTCAGCAAGATCTTGAAAAATACCAATTTTAAGAGGTTTCGCTTCACCTTCTAAAGTAAAGCACTTAGGGAAACATTCAGCAATATATGCAATAACTTCTTTGCTGTTTTTTAACTTTTCAGTCATGAGTTGTCCTGGTTTGAGCGGCCTGCCCGCGAGCATTAAGATAAAAATATTCTCGTATTATAGAGAGATGCGGGCGAAAAACCACTCTCGTTACCCAATTTATGCGTTGTTCGCGTGTGAATTAAGCAGCTTTTCTACTTCTGCCATGAAAAATGTTAACCCTTGTTCATCAATTTCACTAAATCTACCCACACTTGGGCTATCAATATCCAAAACGCCTGCCAATTGCCCATTGATTGAGAAAGGGATCACAATTTCTGAATTGCTCGCCGCATCGCAGGCAATGTGTCCTTCAAACTCGTGCACATCATGCACTCGTTGAACAGTATAAGTTTGCGCTGCCGTTCCGCATACGCCCTTACCCATAGGAATTCGCACGCACGCTACTTTTCCCTGAAATGGCCCTAAAACCAACTCGTCTTCTTTATATAAGTAAAATCCAACCCAGTTGAGATCGGACATTCCCATGTTCAGCAACGCACTAATGTTGGAAAGATTGGCGATTAAGTCACGCTCTGATTCAATAAGTGCGACTGCTTGTTTGGTGAGTGTTTGGTAATGTTCTATGGTCATATAAAGCTTCCAATTGTTTATTGCACACCTGAAGCGTGCATTAATAATTTCCTGAATTTACTTTGGAATAGAATCAACAGCCGCTAGAATGCTGACTCTAATATAAATAGGACTTATTCTCATTATAATGTTATCGACATCCGACACTATTAGCCGCTCCTGGCTTTTAACACAAGCAAAAAAACACAAATCTAAGCTTGTGTTTGCGAACCTCATTGCCATTGTTGCTACTTTGGTTAGCGTCCCAATTCCCCTACTTATGCCACTCATGGTTGATGAAGTGTTACTTGATCAACCGGGTAAAGGATTGGCAGCCATGAATACCCTATTGCCTCAAGCATGGCAAACACCAACAGGGTATATCTTTTTGACTTTGTTACTGGTGATCCTGATGCGTATCACCAGCCAAGCACTAAACATTTTACAGAGCCGCCAGTTCACCTTGGTCTCAAAAACCATTACTTATCAAATGCGCGCTAAGATGATCGACAAACTCGGTCGCATCAGTATTCGTCAATATGAGACTCGAGGTAGCGGAGGCATCAACGCTCATCTCATCACAGACATCGAAACCATTGACCAATTCATCGGCAGCACTTTAGCGAAGTTCGTGATTAGTTTGCTTACCGTCATCGGCACTGCGGGTGTTCTTCTGTGGCTGGAATGGCGACTTGGCCTGTTTATCCTCTTAGTGAACCCTATCGTTATTTACTTCTCAAGAAAACTAGGCAGCAAAGTCAAACATCTCAAAAAGCGCGAAAACCAAGCATTTGAGCAGTTTCAAAATCGCTTGGTTGAAACCCTTGATGGTATCTATCAATTGAGAGCAGCCAATAAGGAAAGAGAGTTTCTCTCAGAGCTCAAACAGCAAGCCGATCAAGTCCGACTCAACGCAGACAAATATGCTTGGCAATCCGAAGCGGCAGGTAGAGTCTCCTTTTTGCTCTTTTTACTTGGTTTTGAGTTGTTTCGCGCCGTTGCGATGCTCATGGTGCTCTTTAGTGATCTCACTATTGGCCAAATTTTTGCGGTTTTTGGTTATCTTTGGTTCATGCTGACTCCGGTTCAAGAACTGCTAGGTATCCAGTTTTCTTGGTATAGCGCGAAAGCGGCGCTTGCTCGCATCAACGCGCTTTTGGAACTGGAGGAAGAGTATAGACCTGAGTCGAAAGTCAATCCTTTCACTGATGGCAAAGAAATTGATGTTTCGGTCGAAAATGTCAGCTTCTCTTACAACAGTGAAACCACTGTATTAAATCAGTTGAATTTACGAATCCCAGCGGGAAAGAAAGTCGCTCTCGTTGGCGCAAGTGGTGGTGGAAAGTCCACATTAATTCAGCTGCTTATTGGTGTCTACCGACAAGACAGTGGAGTCATTCGCTACAATAATGAGTCCAGCGATGATATTGGTTTTGAGTTAATTCGTGAAAAAATTGCTGTTGTATTACAACAACCTATACTATTTAATGACAGCCTAAGGCATAATCTGACCCTTGGTGGCGACTATGACGAAAGCGCACTATGGCAAGCGTTAGAAATTGCTCAACTGCAAGATGTTATTTCGCAGTTAACTGCTGGGTTAGATACGCAAGTGGGCCGAAATGGAATACGTTTATCCGGAGGTCAAAGACAGCGTTTAGCCATTGCTCGCATGGTATTGAGTGATCCTCAATTTGTGATTTTGGATGAAGCGACCTCTGCGTTAGATACCGCAACCGAAGCGGCGCTCCATAGAGCGCTTAATGAATATTTGAAAGGAAAGACAACGCTTATCGTGGCACACCGATTGTCCGCGGTAAAACAAGCGGATTTGATCTATGTATTGGAAGATGGGCAAGTTACACAAAGCGGGACACATAGTGAACTGGTTGAACAAGATGGCTTGTATCAAACACTTTATGGCAGTGTCCAATCGCATGCCAGCTAGTGGCAGCACGTCTTCTGTCGCCCATGTTGAGAGGTCGCAATGACCTCTCCTACTACTCATCAGCATCAAACCCAAATTGAAAAAGTCCGTTTGTGCCAAGGGTGCGAACTTCCCGTCGATGTGTTGCATGTTACCAAAGGTCGCAGCGCATATTGTCCAAGGTGTGGAACGCAGCTCTATCGTGGTGGCAACCCTAGCCTTTCTGGAAACCTCGCCATCGCGATCACCTGTTTGATGCTGTTTATCCCATCTCACTTTTTTAACTTTATCAGCATCCGACTTTTTGGTGTCATGATCCCTGCAACGCTCCCTTCCGGCATGTTGACCTTAATGGATGAAGGCTTTGTTGCTCTTTCACTGCTGATCATGTTTTGTAGCTCATTAGCCCCCTTATTAGTGTGTAGTGCCGTGGTGACCGCTCATATGGCGCTGCATTATCGCTGGTTTCGAGTGCTCAAGTATTCACTGGAAATCGTGCAAAACCTTAAACACTGGATGATGCTGGATGTCTTCCTCGTCAGCATCGCCATCTCATGTTTTAAACTGCAAGACTATTCCGATATTTTCGTTGGGCCAGGCTTAGTTGGCTTGCTCCTATTGCAACTTTTTAGTGTCTTGCTCATAACTCGCGTCAGTGTCAGGCGATATTGGGAAACATGGCATGCAGAAAGCCACTACTCGCTCGAAGAAAAGCATGTCCACTGCCATAGCTGTCATATGTCTCAACCCGAAGCAGAGAAATGCATTCGCTGCCATAGCCCTTTACACCATCGCAAACCGCACTCATTGCAAAAAACATGGGCCTATTTGATTGCAGCCACTGTCGCGATTTTCCCGGCCAACTTGATCCCCATTTCGATTCTGATCACTAATGGACAACGGCTAGAAGATACGATTTTTTCGGGTGTTGCATCCTTAATTAAAAACGGCATGCATGGCATCGCCGTGATCATTTTTGTCGCCAGTATTGTGGTGCCCGTCGCTAAGATACTCGGTTTGACTTACATACTTTTGTGCATCCATTTCAAACGTACGATTTACCATCGCCAGAGAATGACCATTTACTTCTTTGTTAAATGGATTGGTAAATGGTCTGTGATGGATCTTTTTGTCATCTCGATCATGATGACCTTAGTCGATCGAGGTCAAATTCTCGATTTTACTCCCGGATATGGAGCGGTCGCATTTGGTATGGTTGTTGTGTTAACCATGTTGGCCGCAGAAAGTATTGATCCCCGATTAATCTGGGACAACTACTCAGATGCAAATAAAGATGAGTCATTGCATGAGCAAACAAAATAGTTCGCAAAAATCTTACACTCCTGATGTGCGAAAGAACAAAGGGATTTCTCCTCTTTGGATTTTGCCTATCTTAACCATGCTGCTTGCGGGATGGTTGGTCGCGAAGGCGATCCACGATGCAGGACAACGAGTTCAAATTTACTTTTCTGACGCACAAGGGTTGGTTGCAGGTCGCACAACGATTCGCTATCAAGGCTTAGAAGTCGGCATGGTTCGAGATATTAACCTCTCCAAAGACCTTTCTAATATCTACGTCGATGCCGATATTTATCCCGAAGCGACTCAACTACTCAACAAAAACACCCGTTTTTGGTTGGTAAAACCGACGGCCAGTCTCTCCGGTATCTCTGGTCTTGATGCGTTGGTTTCTGGTAACTACATCGCTATTCAACCCGGCAATGACGACGATGAAGCCGAAACCGTGTTTTATGCGCTTGATAGCGCGCCAACCGATATTCTTGCAGAGAAGGGCCTGACGATCACCTTACGTGCCCGCGATCTGGGAGGCGTTTCCATTGGTTCTAAAATTGTTTACAAGAAAATCCCCATCGGAGAAGTGTACAGTTACCGCTTAGCGGAAAACGGTAAGTCGGTGACCATTCTTGCTCGAATTGACGATGAATATCGCCACATCATTAACCAGCAGAGCCGATTTTGGAATGTCAGTGGCATTGGGGCCAGCATTGGCTTTGAAGGTGTGGACGTTCGTTTGGAAAGCATGAGCGCGTTATTTGGCGGCGCCATCGCGGTCGATTCGCCAGATGATGGTGAACCTGTGGAGAAAAATGCTCAGTTTCGTTTATATCGCGACCTCAAAACAGCAGGCCGCGGGATTTCAGTACAAATCACCCTCCCCGATGGTCATAACATTAGCTCAAACGGGGCACCGATTATGTACCGAGGCATTGAAGTCGGTGAAATTACCAATCTTTCACTTTCAGAAGGGCGCGAAGTGATCATTGCCAATGCCGCTATTCAACCTGCCTTTAGCGACATGCTGACAACAGGCAGTGATTTTGTGTTAGAAGAAGCCAAAGTGTCGCTTTCTGGTGTCGAAAACATCAGTAATTTGGTTCGCGGTAACTTCCTTACCATCATTCCCGGTGACGGTGAAAAATCTCGCCGCTTTACTGCGATTAAAAAAGAGGAATATTCACAACAACAAGCTAAGTCCTTGTCTGTGCGTCTCTTGTCCGACAGCTCGTACGGTCTCGATGCAGGTGCGAACATCCTTTACAAAGGGATTGTTGTTGGTTCGGTGATCAAAGTCGGCTTACTGGACGAAAACACAGCCCGTCAACCTGCCAACGAAGTGTATCTTGATGTCCTCATCGACAAACAATACGCCCATTTAATTCGCGCCAACAACCGCTTTTTCGTCACAGGCAGTGCAACCGCTGAGCTGACTGAATCTGGCCTAAGTGTCACTGTTCCGCCAGCCAAACAGCTACTCACAGGCTCGATTAGCTTCGTCAGTGAAGGAAAAAACAGCGCTAATCCAACCTATCAGCTGTTCCAAAGTCGCTCACTTGCCGAGCTGGCAAAGTTCAATCAAACGGGCTCGCAAACATTGACCCTGTTTGCTGCAGAATTACCGCCGATTTCAAAAGGAAGTCCTCTTCTCTACCGCAACCTACCCGTTGGTAGCGTCTCAGATTTCTCCTTGGCCAACGGTGGGGTTGAAGTCACTATCAGCATCGAGAATCGTTATAAGCACCTCATCAATGATCAAACGGTGTTTTGGAACCGCTCGGGTGTCGAAGTGGACGCCAGCTTGGCTGGTGTGGCGATCAAAGCCGCTCCGCTTAAAACCCTACTACAAGGTGGGATTGCTTTTGACACGGTCGCTGGCATTGAGAACAAAACTGGACAGCATTGGAAACTCTATCCCGACCAAAACCAAGCGCGTAAATTTGGTCGAATCATTACGCTTAAAAGCGATGGAGGCCAATCCCTCAGCAAAGGAATGGCAATCCAATATCAAGGGGTCAAAGTGGGAGAAATTACACTGGTGGCACCTGATTTCAACAAAGGCATCGTAGAGGCATCGGCAAGAATTCTGCCTGAGTACGTCGCCAATGTGGCTTTACAAGATTCGCATTTTTGGTTAGCCGAACCCAAGATTGGTCTAAATGGGGTAAAAAACATCGATGCCCTACTCAGCAAATACATCCAAGTAGAGCCCGGCAAAGGAAAAGCAGCATTCAGTTTTGAATTGGCCAATAAGCCACCTCATCCAACGGGGACGATGTTTACAATACAAAGTGAGCATCGTGGCTCGGTCAGTGTTGGAACGCCGATTCTTTATCGCGATATGGAAGTAGGCAGCGTGAGCGATGTCCAGCTTGGTAAGTTTGCTGATCGTGTAGTCTTTAGTATCGAGATTCAAAACGAATACGCATATTTGGTCAGACAAAACAGCCTGTTTTGGAATGTGTCTGGCGTAGACGTTTCAATAGGCCTATCCGGTGCCAACATTAAAGCTGGCTCATTTGATAGTTTGGTCCGAGGCGGTATTGCCTTCGCAACCCCACCGCAAAAACAATTGGAACCTATCGCGCAACAAGGCCAAGCGTTTTTCCTCTACGACAAAGCCGAGGAGGAGTGGAAAAAGTGGCGAACAGCCATTCCTAAACCTTAGTGTGACTCTAAATGCAGCTTTCGGGCTGCATTTTTATTTTTGTCTGCTCGCCAATTCGTTTATCATTCCCCTCCCATATTGGCACCTGGAACCCTACTGTGCATTCAAACGTCTATCTGCCAGAAACCTTTCTGGACAAAATCAAAACCATCCTACCTCGCGCCCTGAACATGGACGATTTCATCGCCTATTGTCAGCAGCCATTGCGTAAAAGTATCCGCGTCAACACGCTCAAGATCTCCGTTGATGCATTTCTTACCATCGCGCAAGAGAAAGGTTGGACACTTCAACCTGTTCCTTGGTGTGAAACCGGTTTTTGGATTGAGGCAGATGAAAGCAAAGTGCCGCTTGGCAACACAGCTGAACACATGTGCGGTTTGTTCTATATTCAAGAAGCCAGCTCAATGATGCCAGTTAGCGCACTATTTCTAGGTGAAAACCAATTTGAATCGGTGCTGGATACCGCTGCAGCACCTGGTTCTAAAACCACACAAATCGCAGCATTAATGAACAACCAAGGCATTTTGGTCGCGAACGAGTATGCGGCAAGCCGGGTGAAAGTGCTTCACGCCAACATTGAACGATGCGGCGTTCGGAATGCAGCATTGAGCAACTTTGATGGCCGCGTGTTTGGTGGTTGGCTACCAGAATCGTTTGATGCCGTATTGCTTGACGCCCCTTGTTCAGGTGAAGGCACTGTGCGTAAAGACGAAGATGCCATGAAAAACTGGTCCCAAGAATCGGTACTGGAAATCGCCGCGACACAAAAAGATCTTATTGAAAGTGCGTTTCAAGCGCTCAAACCGGGCGGAGTCATGGTTTACTCGACCTGCACCTTGAGCGAAGAAGAAAACCAGCAAGTTTGTCACCATCTAAAACACACGTTTGGCGATGCCGTGGCGTTTGAAAGTTTGAGTTCACTCTTTGATGGCGCAGAAAAAGCGTTAACAGAAGAAGGGTTTTTGCATATTTTCCCACAAGTGTACGACAGTGAAGGTTTCTTCGTCGCGCGTATTCGCAAACTGGCGTCGGTCAACACTCCAGACGTCAACAAGAAAATGGGTAAGTTTCCATTTCAAAAAGCGAGTAAAAAAGAGAGCGCTTTGATTGAGAAATCCCTCTCTGATTCACTCGATATCAGTTTACCAGCGGACAGCACCATTTGGTTACGAGACAACGATGTTTGGCTCTTCCCTAATGCTTTAGAACCCATGCTGGGTGAACTGCGTTTCTCTCGAATGGGGATCAAGCTGGCTGAAAAGCACAAGAATGGCTATCGTTGGCAGCATCAGATTGCAACAACACTAGCCAGTGGCGATGAGAAAACCGTTGTGGACATTGACACCGATGCCGCACGCGAATGGTTTATGGGCCGCGATATCTACCCAGAAAACAGTGGCAAAGGCGAAGTTTTCGTTCGCTACCAAGGCGCAATTATTGGTTTGGGTAAGTGGGTAAGTAACAAAATTAAGAATGGATTACCGCGAGAATTAGTCAGAGATAAGAATTTGTTCTAAATCTAAGACTGCTTCCAGAATCAGCGCTGCGTGGGTCTTAGAACCAAGCAGCGCAGTAAGCCTGTACTACACTTAGGATCAGTTGGATGTGAAACCCAAGTAAGAATCTCCCCTTCTGTAACATTCTTACCACTCACATAGCAACACTGTTTAGCGCAGGCTCTTAAGAGCCATTTCCCCTAGGCCCACCGACGGAACCGATGGGCCTCTTTTTTTGCGGGCAAGAATGACCAGTGACTACTTCACCGCGCGAATACCATCTTTCTCAATGATGATCTTGCCTGCTTTAAACAAGCCGCCGATGGTTTTCTTGTATGTCCCTTTGCTTGTGCGAAAAGCCGTAAAGATTGCCTCTGGAGTCGACTTATCGTTAAGTGGCAAAAAGCCCCCTTTCTTTTCAAGTAACTCGAGGACTTTTTCAGAAAGGTCGTCCATTTTGGCAACGCCCACTTTTTGCAATGCAAGGTCAATTTTGCCATCTTCACGAACGTTTTTGATGTATCCCTTCAGTTTCTTGCCGATAAACAGCTTGCCAAAAACATCCGATGGAAAAATCATGCCCCAGTGTGAACCGTTCACAATCGCTTTGAAGCCCAGTTGACTGCGCTCGGCAATGATCAGATCCACTTGCTCGTTGCGGGTGTAATTCGCTGGTGTTTTATCAAGCAGCTTATTGAATTTGGTGGTGCCGACAATGCGACCAGAGGCTTTATCGGTGTACACATACACGAGAATCGATTGACCAGCAGTAAAACGACTGCGTTGCTCACTGTATGGCACTAGCAGATCTTTTTCTTTGATGCCCCAGTTAACAAAAGCACCCGTGCTGTTGACCCCCTCAACCTTCATCAAGCCCCATTCGCCCACTTGTGCGATTGGCGTTTCAGTTGTAGCAGCCAACTGATTGTCGGAGTCAAAGTAAATAAAAACATCGATTTGAGCGCCGACCTCACAGCCTTCTGGCACATGCTTATTTGCCAGTAAAATGCTGCCATAGTCTTTTCCATCTAGGAATACACCAAAATCTGTGCGTTTAGTTACTTCTAAGTTGTTAATTTGACCAACTTTAATCATTGAATATATCTCACTGCAAATTTGCAGAGATTATACGTGATCTCTGCTATTCTTGCGCAAGTCTCAATACAATTATTTATCAAATAGGGTATTTCGTTGATTTCAGTCGATAAACAAGACTCCATCACCCTCAAGATCAGCCATATTATGGGGGCAAGTAAAAAACTCGATCTCGACTTCTACCTATTCGTTCCTGGAGAGCTTGGGCTAACGCCTGAAGTGCTCTCTGAATCTGAGTTTTACTATACCTCTGTTGTGCAAAAGCGTTCTTATTACAGTGACAAAACGCTACTTCCGCTGGTGCACAGCCGATTGGCGCAGCGGGGGCGTTTATCAAATACTCAGTATCGTGTTAGCTTGAGTTTGTTTGCCTATCAATACGTCATCGCACTCGATAAAGCCGTGGCTAAGCTGAATGAGCAATCTAGTGACGGCGTCACCGAAGATCAAGTCGATGAGGTGATAGAGATTTCTCTCGATATCCTCAAAAGACTGCGCCGCTCTATCCCCTATGAAGAGATTCTTAAGCGTTATTACGTCAACATCGATAACTATCTTTCTTGGTACACAGAACAAAAATTTCTTGCCTTGGTTGCCCACTTACCGCGTGAAGGCGATTACAGCACCATCAAGGATCGCTTAATCACTCTCTGCGAAAAAGAGCAAGCACATCGAAAGCTCAATAAGTACAACTCGTCCAACGCAGCAGACGATGCAACGCGCATGACCAACAAAATGCGTTTACTGCGCCGCTTGATTGAGCACCCGATTGTGTTGAATGAGAAAACCACCTCACTAGGCAAGAACATCAAACGCATGATCAAAGGCTTGGCAACCGGTCTTGTCATGGTGTTTGTAACAACCACGGTCATTTCTGCGCGAGATTATCTTGGTGAAATTTCTGCGTCATTCATCGTCGCTATGTCGATCATTTATGCTTTACGTGAAATCTTTAAAGATGACTTGCGCGACATGATGTGGCGTTGGATCCGCAAAGGTAAGCCGAAGTGGCGTCGTAAATACACCGACCCCACGACGGGGAAAGAGGTCGGCCACAAGTTGGAATGGTTAGATTACACCGTCATCAATAAACTGCCGGATCGCATTCAGGCCATTCGGAAACGACGCGTGGTTCAGCGTGAAGAGCAAATTCTTCACTACCATGCCAAAACGGAAATGTCGACATCTCGCTTTTTGAGTGGCTATGAACAAACACGAGAAACATTCAACATCAGTTTAAGACCATTTACACGCTTGATGGACAAAGGCAGTAACCGTATCTATCGGTTACAAGATGGGCAAGTCAGTCGCGAATCAGTGGAAAAACGCCATCTCTTTAATCTGATCGTGAAAGAAAACACCCACCAAGGTGAACCCGTTTACTACCGCTGGAAAATTGTCATGAATCGCTCGAAAATTGTTGCCATCGAGAAAATCGAACAGCCTGAAACATAGCGTTATGCTCTAGGCACCACTTTTTTAATCGATAGGGTTAAATCAAATTCAGCCATCGGCTCGTCTCCGTGCAAAGTGGGACACAGCGCGGTAATTCGAACATCTTGATTCACCCGCTGACCCGTTTGCATGGTTTGCGCGAGCATTTGGTCGATCAAAGGACCATCATGGCAAACAAAATGCACATCCGCCTCTGGCCTTTTAAGAAATTCCGCCTTAACGCCCTTAAACGCCAAAGAAATTTTCTCTCCTTGATTTTTGGCTTTGCTCATCGCCAAAAAACCTCCTGCCACATCCGCACCTACCGCTAATGCACCGAAGTACATGCTATTGAGGTGGTTCTTTGTTCGTTTTCTTAGAGGGATTTTCACTTCCACCATTTTTTCATCAATGGCAATGATTTTAGGGCGACACAACCAGATCAGGGGAACTTTTGAAAACCCAAACATATTGAGATAAAGATTGGCTTTTTGTAGTGACGTAAGCATAGTGGCGTTTCCTTATAACTAGTCAGACCAGTTTCCTGCGCACCGCGCCAGTTGTCAAAGAATTGTTAACAAAAATCATCAAGTCGCTGAGTCCATCACGAATTTATCCCCACGATTCATCATCAATTCAGTGGAAAATGTTCATTAACTCCCTTTTCATTAAGGCTTTTATTTATTAACAGTTACTCATACTGTTTCACTTACGCTTATATTCATTTTAATTCACGCCAGCTTTACAGTTTGACACTTAAATAGATGGCTAAGAATCCCGTTAAATGGTTTATTCCTGTGGCTAATTCCGTTATCTTTACCGCT
Organism: Vibrio sp. 03_296; assembly: GCF_002265885.1. Classification (NCBI taxonomy): domain Bacteria; kingdom Pseudomonadati; phylum Pseudomonadota; class Gammaproteobacteria; order Vibrionales; family Vibrionaceae; genus Vibrio; species Vibrio sp. 03_296. The sequence continues at coordinate 52,696 of NZ_NPKW01000147.1, read as the reverse complement.
TCGTAATAAAATACAAAGCTATCACATGCCACTAAAAACAGATGAATTGAGAACCCAACCTTTGGGTCCAATGCCAACTCCCGCTGAGTTGAGCCAAGCCCATCCGATTACCGACGATGTGGCCGAGCGAATTGCGAAATCTCGCAGACAAATTGAAGATATTTTAACGGGTAAGGACAACCGCCTTTTGGTGATTGTCGGTCCTTGCTCTGTGCACGATCCTGAAGCCGCGATTGATTACGCGACGCGTTTAAGCTCGATCCAAGAGCAGTATCGCGATGAGCTGTTCATCGTTATGCGTACCTACTTTGAAAAACCACGCACTGTGGTGGGCTGGAAAGGCCTCATTACCGACCCAAATCTGGATGGCTCGTATGCGCTAGAAGCTGGCTTACATAAAGCACGTAAGCTATTGCTCGACATCAACAAACTTGGCCTTGCCACCGCAACCGAGTTTCTTGACATGATCACCGGTCAATACATTGCTGATTTGATCACTTGGGGCGCAATTGGTGCACGAACCACTGAATCGCAAATTCACCGTGAAATGGCGTCAGCACTCTCCTGCCCGGTTGGCTTTAAAAACGGCACCAACGGCAACGTGAAAATTGCAATTGATGCAATTCGCGCATCAAAAGCTTCACATTACTTCTACTCTCCAGATAAAAATGGCCGCATGACCGTTTACCGAACCAGTGGTAACCCATACGGACACATTATTCTGCGTGGTGGTGATACAGGCCCTAACTTTGATGCAAAATCGGTTGAGTCTGCATGTCAATCATTGGCTGAATTCGATTTGCCACAACGTTTGATCGTTGATTTCAGTCACGCGAACTGTGAAAAGCAACATCGTAAACAGCTCGATGTCGCGCAAGACATTTGTAACCAACTAAAAGCGGGCAGCACTTATATCGCAGGCATCATGGCAGAAAGCTTTATTACCGAAGGCAATCAGCCGATGACTGATCTTGATAACTTGACCTACGGCCAATCGATCACTGACCCTTGCCTAAGCTGGGAACACACAGCGCAAATGCTGGACATGCTTGCGACTGCTGTAAAAGAAAGCCGTTAAGATAATAACTATAGGAACTTAAACCATGCCGTCATTTGACATTGTTTCTGAAATCGATACCGTTGAACTACGCAACGCTGTAGACAACTCAAACCGTGAGCTTTCGACTCGTTTTGATTTTCGTAACGTGCAAGCTAGCTTTGAGCTAGTAGAGCAAACGGTAAAAGTCTCTGCTGAAGGTGACTTCCAGTTAAAGCAAATGCGCGATATTTTACGTGGTCACCTTGCTAAGCGTGGTGTTGACGCAAACTCTATGGATGCGAAAACGGCTGAGCAGACGGGTAAAAACTGGCATCAAGACATTGTTTTCCTTCAAGGCATTGAAACGCCAATGGCGAAAAAAATCGTTAAGCTGATTAAAGATGCCAAACTGAAAGTACAAGCTTCTATCCAAGGCGACAAAGTTCGCGTAACGGGTAAAAAACGCGACGATTTGCAAGAAACTATTGCCGCAATTCGTGCCGCAGAACTTGGCCAACCGTTCCAGTTCAATAACTTCCGTGATTAATCGCGATATGGCGATATATCCAACGAAAAAAGCCTCTGATGAGGCTTTTTGTTTATCTGCGATAGAATAAACACTGCGCAGAAAGGAAAAAGAAAAGGGGCTCAGATGACTTTTACGCCATTTCTGCCACCACGTTTGATGTCATATAACGCTTCATCGGCTTGCGATAAATAGGGTTCCCAATTTTTCTGCAATTCATGAGCCGAAGAGACACAAACCGCACCAATCGAAACCGTAACGGCGACAACCTCATCCGATGCGGCAATTTCAGTTCGCGAAATCGCTTCTTGCAGCCTGGTTAATGTCTGATGGGCCTGTTGGCAAGTTAGATTCAATACTAGAACAAACTCTTCTCCCCCCCATCGCAGCAGCAAGTCGTCACCACGCGTACAGCAGCTAAGCATGTCGGCTACCTTAGACAACACATCATCACCCACTTGATGTCCATATGTATCATTGATCTGTTTGAAATGATCGATATCGACTACAGCCAAGCATTTCGGCGTGTTCATGGTGTCTGACTTGTTGCTGATGCTTTGCCACCATTTATCCAGATAGCTGCGATTGTTCACCCGCGTAAGAGGATCAATCATAGATTGCGTCTCTAGCCGCACGTTTTGTTGCGTCAATGTTTGTTGTAAACGTTGGCTTGCTTTGAGTTTACGCCAAAGCAGATAGGCGAGACACGAGAATAGAGTCACGGTCAGCATATAGGCCCGTTCACGTAATTTTTGCGTTTCCAGTTGGGTCAGTTGCAATGCATTTTTCGCCTCCAGCAACATCAACTCTTGCGACGCGAGTTTTTCATCGAGCCGACCTCTGACAATCGCCACGTCCGTATTAAACGATTCTGTGAGGTATTTTTGCTCTAACTGCGACGCGGTTTGATAAGTTTGCAGCGCAGACTTGAGTTCACCCGATTGCTGTTGAATTCGAGACAATGTTTTTAGCGCCTCAATGATCGCAATGGTCTCTTTATCTTCTTCAAACTGCTTCAATGCCAACTGGATATAGCTGGTAGCATCTTTGAGTTCATTTTCGACGAGGAACACTTCCGCAAGAATGTCTTGGCAATGAGCAATTTGACGCTCAGTGCCGTTTTTCTGTGCAAATTTGAGACATTCTAAACCGGTTTCCATGGCGAGTTGCGTGTGCTCTTGCCTCAGCAATACTTCCGTCATGTTGACTAGGGTTTTAATTTTTAGATAGCTGGCCCCTGCCAAGCCGGCCTTTTCATATGCCAATCGGATGTTAGTGAGTTCAGAATCTTTACGCCCCATGGCCCCATCAATCACACTGGCATTCGTGAGTAAGATGGCTTCAAACAAAGTGTTTTTGAAATGATTAGAGTCATAGAGTCGATTAGACTGACGATTGAATTGCTCCGCACGTTGCCAATCTTTGCTATCCATGTACACAGTGGAGATATTATTGAGCACCATAGAAGCCTGAAGCGGCTCTTCATTCTGTTCAAAAATCTCTAACGCACGATGATACTGATTCAGCGCCACCGTAAAATCGGTAAACTCATAGGCTACGTTGCCGAGCCATTTTAGCGCGCGCCCTTCTAAAGACTGGTAGCCAAGCGCATCGGCCATCTCTTGCGCTTCAAGAAAATACGCCTCTGCTTGGCGAAAATGATTTTGGGCCATCAGCCCACGACCTTGCGTTAACTTCGCTTCAGCCTTAATCCATTGCTGATTCGTTTGCTCTGCCAACTCAAGCACTTCGGGTAAGTTGGAGCTTTCTTTTCCTTCATACTTAAAGAGGTTGTTTTTAGCAAACAAATACAAGGCTTTGGCGTTATCGCTGCCATTTTCTGGATAAACGAACGCTTTATTTGCCGTGATTTGTGGGTAGCGTAGCGAATCCACGTAATACTGAAGGTAAATATGCTCTTGCTCGGAGATGATCTCATCTAGGTAGAGATCGCAAGGTAAGGCATGAGGCTCGGCAAAAACCGCAGTTGGAATGAGAGCAGAAAAAAGTGATATGAATAACGGTTTAACTTTTGATGACATTCGGCATTACTGACTCAGATTCGCTCTTCCTTGAAGACAGGGCTACCGCAATGCCACGCCATCAAAGCAACGCAGACGACAGAGCAAAAACGATAAGTTAGAGCCATGAAAACTATCATTTCATAGCGCATATGGATGATAAACATACAAAAAACATGGAGACTGCGTTATATAATTTCCAACTCTATAACGCAAGACATTCGTCACACAATCAACGCATTTCAGTTAGAAGTTCTGTTATTTAGACCATTTATTCTGGAAGACGCTCTCGCAGATATCGGGCAAATTTGGGTTTGCCGCTGTTAGTGAAACCATTGTGTCGATAAGTAACGGTCGCACCAATGGCGGGGGGATTTTTGCGTTGTTCGTCAGTGAAACCACTACCAATATAGAACTCAGTCCCATCATCAAGCCGCACTAACAAAGCACCTAGCATCCCCATTAAACGGCCACTCCCTGGTTTATAGCCAATGACCATCGCTTCTGCATCACTGTACTTCTTCAGTTTTAGTAGATCACTGCCCCGTCCCGCTTGGTAGCGACTGGTAATATTCCTAAGCATCACCCCTTCTCCACTGACGCCAGTAATGGCATCCAGTTTTTCAAAAAGCTGTGCTTCGCTGACGATCGGTTTGTGCTCAACAAATTTGATGTGCTTTGCGTCGATGTTTTTTACTAAATCGATCAGGGTATAGTAGCGCTTTTGGTAATCACCCGCTGACTCAGGTAGGTCAAAAACCATAAAGTCAATCTGCTTCCAAGCATGCTCATCAGGCGTGGTGTCCAACACCGTCTGCTGCACAATGTGAAAGTTGCCTCGTCCGGCCCACAACTCACCATCGAGCGCCATCGGTGGCAATGCTTCAACAAACCACTTCGGAGCATAAATTCGATTGCCATTGCGAGTGAGTAATTGAGTGCCGGTCCAATACGCCCGAATACCATCCAGTTTTTCGCTGTACCAGTAGTCATTGATCTTCACGCCATGCCCATAAGTTTGTGCAAGCATCACCTCTGGTATTGGCAATGGCTCTTCCTCAGCCATCGCAGGGATGGCGACGAGAATCGCCATCGATAACATAGTCAAACGCATCCTGCTTCCCTTAATCCTTTCCTTTCTAGCGTTTTTATCGCATTTCTCCACCATGTTCACGTCTAGTTTCGAGGTTCATAAATGATGTGCGACAGCACTCAGTAAAAATCGAAAAAGGGTTCTATTAATTACAATTTTTCCATGCTCTCAGACGTGTTTTCCTGATTCTCAAATTGAGAAAAAATCATTTCGATTTGAGAAGCTTAAGATGCGCCAATCTATCTGTTTGATTTTTATGGTTTAATTTTTGGCATACAACCTGCTATTTGTTGAAGACACCCAACAGGAGAACGTCACATGGAACTCAGCACACTCGACCTCAATCAACAAACACTCACTCTGTCTATCGTTGGTAATTTTGATGCCCACGGCAGCCGCCAAGCCCAAATTCACATTGATGAGTTGATCAACAACGATCGCCATACCGATATCGAAGTCGATATGAGTGGTGTTGAGTTTCTCGATTCATCTGGTATTGGGGCGATCGTTTATCTCTATAAAAGATTAGTTGAACGTGAACGCACCATGCGCATTGAAAACGTACGCGGCCAGCCACTCGAAATCATCAGTTTACTGCGTATTGACCACGCGATTCCCGTTAACTCTAAGCAGTTTTAGCCATAACAATAAAAATTCGTCGGAGGTTGGCATGCAAAAACACTTACTGTTTACAACGCTCTATTTCACCCTGCTCATCTCAGGTTGTGCAAGCTACCCTGAGCATGGCAGCGGTGGATTGGCAGAGAGTTATCAAAATATCAGTTATGAAAACGCCGACTTTTCTCCGGTCATGCCTGATGAACCTCTCGGTCCTGAACATGGCATGCGCTTCGATTGGCAACTGGCAAAATTACACTTAGATTCGTTGATCCGAGAAGGCGCTAAATGGTGCTTTCCTGCCTCTGTGGTACAAGCCTTAGAGTTGCAAAACCGCATTGCTCGTGAACTGCAAGGCGGATTACTGCTCGATGCAGCGAACGATTTGGTGATTCAACGTAAACGTCTGCACCAACTAGAGCAGCAGCTCGACTACGTACTTTCTCACACTCGTTGCATTCCCCCACGCGATGAAGACGCCTTCCATTTTCAGTTGGATATGGTCAACGAGCTGTATGACATTCTCAATATTGACAATCAATTCGCGGTGAATTCAGCGGAAATTAATCCGAAATACATGGGCCACCTTGCAAAAGCAGCCAATATATTGCGCGAGCACACCACATTAACCCTTACCGTTACGGGCCACGCGGATGCCACCGGTAACGAGGCATACAACGAAAAACTGGCAATGGACAGAGCCGAGCAAGTCAAACGTTATTTAGCCATTTTCGGTTTAGACCCCAACCGTATCACCACCTATTCACTGGGAGAGAAACTGCCCTTGTTTGATGGTGAAAGTGCCGCCGTGCGCCTGACCAATCGACGCGTGAGCATCGAAATTCAATCACCAGCAAACACCGAGCCATCTCCCTATGCAGGAGGCGTACAATGAACATCGCAAAAAGCTATCTCGCTCTCATCCTTTTGCTGTTAATGATTGCGCCAATCCTAAGTCACGCTGCCGATGAGCGCGTACAGGTGGGTGATCTGATCCAAATTAACCTACCTGGTGAAGAGAGCCTCAATCGCGGATTCCAAGTCGATAAACGCGGACGAATCACTCTACCAGAAATTGGCCCAATTTATGTTGCTGGTTATCAGTCGACACAATTGGAAAACGCGGTAAAACAGTCCTTATCCACCGTTTTTCGTGATGTGAGTAACCTCAGCGTGTTTATCAAACAGCAACAGATGCTGATTTCCGTTCAAGGCTATGTAACGCAGCCGGGTGAATACACATTACCGCAAGGCGCAAGCGTTGAGATGGCTTTCCATGCCGCGGGGGGATTACGCTCTGGTGCTCAACTCGACAAAATGCAGCTAAAACGCGGCAGCGACCGTCGTGAGTTTAACTACAAACAATTTCTCGACACTGGCAACGATGAGTTGTTACCACAGCTGAGTTCGCTTGACGTGCTTTTCGTTCCCGCCTCGCCTTTGGTGGGCAACATTGAGCAGACGTTTGATCCTGCGAAACTGGCTGACAGTGGCGACAGCGCAGATTCTGCCAAAGGCATCAAAGTGTTCGGTGAGGTGAATTCGCCAGGCTCGTTCAGTTACAAGCCAGACACCAATTTGGTTGATATTTTGATGCGCTCAGGTGGGGTCACACGCTACGCTGGCGTAGAACAGATCCGAGTGATTTCCAACAATGAGCCCAAAGTATTCAATCTAAAAAAATACCTCGATAGCGGCGATTCTTCCCTTTTACCCGATATCGCCCCCGGCTCTACCGTGTTCGTTCCTCGTCAGGAAGAGGAGATCAAGTCCGGATCCAACACCGTGTATATCATGGGAGAAGTGGCTCAACCCGGTGCGTATGAAGGTAAACCTGGGGCCACCTTTATGGACATTCTTGCCAACGCTGGCGGCCCAACCCGATTTGCTGAGTCTCGTCAAATTCGTGTGCTTAAAGCGGATGGGCGCGTGATCCGATTTGATTTGACCGCACACACGGAAGGATTGGGCAAAACCAAAGTGCCACAAATACAGCCCGGTGACGCCATTTTTGTCCCGGAAAAAACCGACATGAACGAGAAGTCCTGGCTTAAAGTGGCCCCCGATCGCGCCGTTGCTGTCATGGGTGAAGTGGTTCGTCCGGGTCGCATTGAGTGGTCCGACGAAATGGATTTGATGGATCTACTGGCGCATGTCGGTGGCCCAACATTACGTGCTGACACAACAAAGATAGAAGTTGTTAACGGTGGCAAAATGCAAGTGTTTGACCTCGATGCTTTTATTCGCCAAGGTGCGCCAACGAAAGCCCTACCTCGCATTGATGCAGGCGCAATCATTCGTGTGCACGATTTACCGCAAGACCCTTCGGACAACAAATCACAGTGGGTGAGACAAAGCTCAGACGCCTCGATTTATGTCTTTGGTCAAGTCAATGCGCCAGGGCGCTATCGCTTTACCAATGAAATGCACTTTCTTGACATTTTGTCTGCCGCTGACGGACCAACCAAAGATGCTGATATTCACAATATCCGCGTCACGCACCGAGATAAAAGCTACTCGCTGGTCAGCAAACTCAATCTCTCACTCTATTTTGAAACCGGAGATGAATCTCTTCTTCCTCACGTCAAGCCCGGTGACACCATCTACATTCCCGAGAAGGAGAAAAACTGGCTCGATACCAGCAAAGAATCGACCGTTAGAGTGCTAGGAGCGGTGAACAAACCGGGACGCTACGCCTTTAACGACAACATGACGATCCTCGATTTGCTGGCGGAGGCTGGTGGGCCAAGCTCAAGCGCCTATTTGGAGAAAATCAGCGTGGTGAATATGTCTTGCTGCCAAGGGCAGGCGCGTACCTTCGATCTCGTGAGTTTCAGCAAAACCGCAAATATTTACCATCTTCCCGTGATCCGCGCTGGCGACACGATTTATATTCCGAGCCGCGATGAAAGCTTGATTGAAAAAGCACGAGCAGGTTTACGTGATGTACTGCAAATCACCACCACCTTGGTATTAATAGGAGCGTTGTGATGATGATTCCCGCGACTCACGCCGAAATTGAACAGCTCTATCTCAAAGCAGAGCTTGAACAGATTCACTCCATTTGTATCACGGGCTGCAGCTCTGGTGACGGCGTCACCTCCATTGCTACTGCGCTGGCTGAACGATTCATTCTTGCGGGTCATCACACCTTGTATGTCGACCTCAATCTGTTTAAGCCCGCTTTTCACGATGTGCATAGCTTCGAGCACGAAGCGCAGCCAGGAATGCTCATCGAACACAATGAAACCCATCAAGTATTGGTCGGCGTACCGGCGCCCACCCAGACGGCCGTTCAGCTTTCCTACAAAGATCCGGCCAACTTGTGCTCAGCCGTCAATAAATGGCAAAGCCACTATGAGCGAATCATTATTGATACCTCGCCGCTGCTTAATCTCAATAAAGGAAATGTGCCAGCACAAAGCGTCGCCAGTGCGTGTGATGCCACCATTCTTGTCGCTTGCTATGGCAGTACAACAGAAAGCCAAATTTTGCAGGCACAAAGTCTGCTCGATGCCCGATCGATTCATCTACTTGGCACCATTTTGAACATGAAAGATTCGCCAAGTTTTTCGGAAGAATTAGTCAGACAATTGAATAAATTCAAATTTCTTCCACTACGCTTAAGAAAGCGCGTAGAAAACTGGTTGTATAAAAACGAATTTTTGAATCTGCCCTATTGATTGGAGACTTGACGATGAAGCAATGGATACTGACAGCACTGCTCCTCTTTACTCCCATCAGTTGGTGTAAACCACTGGTTTTTGGTGTGGTACCTCAACAATCCGCCAGCCGTCTGGCCGACAATTGGACGCCAGTGATCAAAGCACTCAGCGAGGAAACCGGACTCGAGATTGTCTTTGCCACCGCCCCCGACATTCCGGCGTTTGAAGCTCGCCTTAGTGAGGGCGATTACGACATCGCTTACATGAACCCTTATCACTACGTGGTGTTCCACCAGCAAGTTGGCTATCAAGCCATCGCCAAAGCCAAAGATACGTTGATTTATGGCTTAATTGTGGTGAATGCCAATGATTCCATTAACTCCATTTCTCAGTTGAGTGGACAAACATTAGCGTTCCCGTCACCAGCCGCTTTTGCTGCGACGATTCTGACGCAAGGGTATTTAAACCAACAAGGTATTGAATATCAGCCCAAATACGTTTCATCCCACGATTCTGTTTATCTCAATGTGGCTCGTGGCTTATTGCCTGCTGGCGGTGGTATTGCCAGAACACTGAACGCGGCTCCTGCCGATGTTCGCCAGCAATTAAAGATACTTTGGACCAGCGATGGCTACACGCCACACCCCATCGCCGTAAAACCGAACCTTGATGCAAACACCGTATTGGCGCTGCAAAACGCTCTGCTCAATCTCCATCAGCGTAACAAGACAGAGTCATTATTGAATCCACTCAAGATTTCTGCGTTTGTCGCGGCGCAAGATTCTGATTGGAACGATATTCGCCAACTCGACATTAAGTTACTGACGGACTAAAGGTATGTTGCCAGGAGGCCACTATGTCTTTTCGAATTAAAACCATCATCGGCATTGCCTGCATTGAAATCGTCATGTTGATGCTACTGGTTCTCAGCGCCATGAACTTCATGCGCCAATCTAACCAAGAGCAATTTATTCAAAAAGCCAATGCCACCTCACAGATGTTTGCTCGCGCATCTAAAGATGCCCTACTTTCGCTTGATCTCGCCACTTTGGATGATTTGACTCAAGAAATCCTCTCTCTTCCAGACATCCTCTATGTGGATATCCGCAACAATGATCAGCAACTGGCGTTTGCCGGTGCTTTGCCAAAAGAGAGTGCCGATTGGCAGGTCGATGACCGAGTCAGCTTAGGCGATTTGGCGTTTGATGTGAGTGAGAAGATCACCGTCGATGGCGTAACCTATGGTGAAATTCGTATGGGTTTTAACACCGCAGCGATTCAAACCGCGCTTGATGAAGCGAGCAAAGCCATCGTCCTTATCGCCGTACTAGAGATCATTCTTGTTGCTCTGTTTTCCTATTTTTTAGGGAGTTATCTTAGCCAAAATCTTTATCAACTCACTCGCGCAGCGGAGCGCGTTGCCAGTGATGGTCCCGGCTTTCAACTTCAACTCAAGGCGAAAGATGAAATCGGTAAAGTGGCCGCCGCGTTTGACTCCATGTCGCACAATCTCGCTACCAGCTACCAAGAGCTAGAGCAAGCCCGAACCCAAGCAGAGCTCGCCAACGAATCGAAAAGCCGCTTTCTGGCCTCCATGTCTCATGAAATTCGCACGCCAATGAATGGCGTTCTTGGGCTACTCGGCATTCTGGGTGAAACCAAACTGGACAACCATCAGCAAAACCTAGTCCATACGGCGAAAGAATCTGGCGAGCTGCTGCTTTCCATCATCAACGACATTCTCGATTTCTCTCGCATGGAAGCCAATACGCTGATTCTTTACCCTCGCCCATTTGAGCTAAAAAGTTGCGTTGAGGAAATCGTCAACAGCTTTGAGCCGCTCGCTAAAACCAAAGGGCTGTACTTGTCTCTTACCTTCAACGATGAGTGTGACTACGTGGTCATGGGCGACTCAAACCGCTATCGCCAAGTGCTGCTCAACTTGCTCGGCAACGCCGTCAAATTTACCCAAAAAGGAAGCGTATCCCTTCATGTGACGACACAAAACGAAGGCGATAAGCTCTATATCCGCTGCGAGATCAACGACACCGGTATCGGTATCGCGCCCGATGCCATGGCCATTTTGTTCGAAGAGTTCACCATGGTCGATCAGGGCTATTCACGCACTCGCGAAGGCTCGGGGCTTGGCCTTGCGATTTGCAAACGTCTTGCTCAATTGATGGAAGGTGAAATCAACGTTGAAAGCGAAGTGGGAAAAGGCTCTTGCTTTGTGTTTAGTGTGGAAATGCCACTGGCAGAACATGACACTGTCACGCAACAGGCTCAGCCTGACAATGATAGCGTCTGCACATTGCTTCAAGGCAAACGTATCTTGGTTGCGGAAGACAACACCGCGAATCAGATGGTGATCAAAGCCATGTTTGAACGCCTTGGCGTGGCGATCGACTTAGCCAACGATGGTTACGAAGCGGTGAGCATGGCATCAAAACACCACTACGACATTATTTTTATGGATATTTCAATGCCCGGCAAAGACGGCATGCAAGCGTGCAAAGAGATTCGTCAATTGCCCAATGCCAAACAAGCAGCAACGCCCATTATTGCGCTTACCGCACACGCGCTATATGGCGATAAAGAAAAGTTTCTTCGCTCAGGCATGAATGGCTACCTCTCTAAACCGCTACGTAGCCGCCATTTAATGGAGGAGTTGAACAAAGTTCTAAGCGCCTCCAATCACTACGATACTGCTAATAAGCCCCCTGAAACGGAGAAAAACAATCATATGCAGATCACTTTAACGTCAGAGAAAAACACAACCTCCCCATTGGTGGATGAGTTGATCATTCAACAAATGATTCGTGACACCAGTGCCGAGGTGATGCCGATGCTCATTGAGCATTACATTGAAGAATCGGAGCGGCGCTTGGTGAAGATTGATCAGGCGATCGCTCACAACGATTTTCAGCAACTGGAGTTTGAGTTACACACGCTAGGCAGTTCATCACTGGCGCTGGGCAATCGACGCTTATCCAACCAGGCCAGAAAGCTTGAGCGGCTGTGCTTGGCAAAAGAGTATGACACCGTGATGAATGAGGCATCTGGTATTACGCAATTAGCGCACGATTCGCTGTCTGCCCTAAACGATCGCAAACAACTTGGGTTTGTAGAGCCCAACTCAATTTAACGCGTTGAATACTGCTGTTCTAAAACGAGATCGCACAACAAAGATTAGAAAAAATGTCAATCAAAAATAGTCGCTTAACCCAACAAAGCGACGCCCATGTGCTAAAACTATTATTAGTATACGAGCAACAGACGGTGACATGGGTAAGGAGAAGAGATGCGAGCAAAAGTACTGTTAGTCGAGGATTCCACTTCACTTGCCATTTTATATAAGCAATACGTCAAAGATGAACCCTATGACATTTTTCACGTGGAAACCGGACGTGACGCGATTCAGTTTATTGAGCGCAATACACCGCAGCTGGTGATTTTAGATCTCAAGTTGCCCGATATGTCCGGGGAAGATGTGCTTGACTGGATCAACCAAAACGATGTTCCGACCGCTGTTATCATTGCCACCGCTCATGGTTCCGTCGACATCGCCGTCAGCTTAATGAACAAAGGGGCGGAAGATTTTCTCGAAAAGCCAATCAAAGCCGACCGTTTAAAAACATCCATTGCCGTTCATCTAAAACGCGCCAAATTAGAGCATTTGGTTGAGAACATACAGTCTCGCTTCGACAGACCACGTTATCACGGCTTTATCGGCGCGTGCCTGCCAATGCAGGCAGTATATAAAACCATTGATTCCGTGGCGCCAACCACCGCCAGTGTTTTTATCAACGGAGAAAGTGGCACAGGGAAAGAAGTGTGTGCTGAAGCGATACACAAACAGAGTCTGCGCAAAGACCAGCCCTTTATCGCAATCAACTGTGGGGCGATTCCTCGTGACTTAATGGAAAGCGAAATCTTTGGTCACTTAAAAGGGGCGTTTACCGGAGCGACAACCGATCGCAAAGGTGCAGCCATGCTGGCCAACGGCGGCACGCTATTTCTCGATGAATTGTGCGAGATGGAACTGGAGATGCAGAAAAAACTGCTGCGTTTTCTTCAGACCGGCACCTTCACCCCACTCGGCGGCAGTAAAGAAATCAAAGTGGATGTACGCATCATCTGCGCCACCAATCGCGATCCCCTCAAAGAGGTCGAAGAAGGCCGTTTTAGGGAAGATCTCTACTATCGTGTCCATGTGGTTCCAATTGAAATGCCACCACTGAGAGAACGAGGTAACGACATCGTTGAGCTGGCCAATCACTTCCTCAAAACTTACGCCAAAGAGGACGGCAAAAAATTCAACTCAATCAGCAAAGAAGCGCAATCAATACTTAAAAAATACAACTGGCCGGGCAATGTCCGTCAGTTGCAGAACATCATTCGCAACATTGTCGTTCTCAACGATGACAACCAACTGGATATGGAACATTTGCCGGCTCAACTGACCACCAAACCGCAAACTGTCAAAGAACCCGCTAAACTCTCAGCACCACCTCAACCCGTTCAAGCGGTCATCCAGGAGATGCGCAACGGACATGAGGCGTTAAACCATCATTCGCTTGAGACGCAAACATCCAAGGCCAATCCACTCGCTCACAATGCGTTCCACCATTCTGACGGCAGTATCCGTCCAATGTGGCAAATTGAACGCGAAGCGATTCAAAACGCCATCGCCTTTTGCGACGGCAACGTGATCAGTGCGGCGGTGATGTTGGAGCTAAGCCCTTCGACGGTGTATCGCAAAAAACAAGCATGGGAGGCAGAAGAAAATGCCTGACGATAACAAAGCCACACTCGGCAAAAAACGCCCAGCTAAGAGTCATCGTGTCGGGAAAGAGATATGGCTGCTGCTCGACTCTCTCATTTACGGTGGGATTGAAAGCCATGTGATTGAGCTTGCTTCGGCTCTCAAGGCTCAGCATTATTCGGTACGTGTGTTGTTAACCAACAAGTATGTCCGTCGCCCTCCGATTATGCAGCAGCTCAGACAGCGAGGGATCCGCGTTAACTACATCTCTCAGTTATCCGGCAATCACCCCATGCCCATCATGCAGTTAGCGGTTGCGCTAAAGCGCTATCGGCCCATTGCCGTACATACCCATGGCTACAAAGCCAATATCTACGCGCGCTTAGCACGAATGATGAGCTTTCCGCATTTGCGTTTAGTCAGCACCTATCATGCAGGAGAAAGCAAAACGGGTAAGCTGTGGTTGTACGATTGGGTCGATCGCCTGACCAGCTTCATTAGCGATCATCGCTTTGCGGTCAGCGATGCCATTCTTCACTCTTTGCCTTTTGCTGGAGAGCGAATCAACAATTTTGTCCCGGTATCAGAGCTGGCAGAATCGCATCAGCGTTGCGCGCAACACATCGGCTTTGTTGGCCGTTTGAGTTATGAAAAAGCCGCCGATCGATATGTCGAGTTGGCGGAGCACTTCCCTTCACTGACCTTCCATCTGTACGGAGACGGACCAGAACGCGAGCCATTGGAGACCTTGGCGAACGACAACGTCGAGTTTTCTGGATTTGTCAGCGACATGACGAAGGTTTGGCCTAAGATTTCCGTGTTGATCATCCCCTCTCGTTTTGAAGGCTTACCCATGGCCGCGTTAGAAGCCATGGCAAACGGCGTCGCTGTCATTGCGATGAACGTCGGCCAATTGGGCCAACTTATCGAACATGGCCAAAACGGATTTATTGCGCAAACAGAAGCAGATTTAGTGGCGCATTTGCGGCGTTGGTTGGAGATGCCATCCGTGGAACAGCAACGCCTACTGCTTCAGGCTCGCGAGACAATAATGCAACACTATTCGCCTCAAGCCGTCTTACCGCAAATTCTCTCGGCCTATCATATCGACAACGCTTCTCCCAATTTGAGAATCAAATTGACACCTCACCATTAGCCAACAAAAAATACTCCATTTTTCAGTGAGATAAATCGAGTATTTCTTTGGCACTGCCATTGCACTCCCTACCTAACATGAGAATAAATCGTGGGTAGGGAATCACAATGACAACACGAACACCCATTTTATTTGTCCACTATGGGGACAACTGGATTAGAGGCAGCGAGACAACGCTCATCCATCTACTGGCAACGTTAGACACCCAACAGTTTGAGCCCATTGTATGGTCAAACTGTCAGCCTCTGCTCGATCATCTCACTCAATGTGGTATCACCACCTATCAAGACCCATTTTCGGTATTGGGTGTCATAGGGTCAAACAAGTTTAACCCGCTTAACACGATGAAATTGGTCTCCCGGGCGATCACCTTGATACAACGCCACCATATTGCGCTTATCCACGTCAACAGTGGCGCGCCTTGCCAATGGATGAGTATTGCTGCGCGACTTTGTCACTGCCCACTGCTGCTTCAACTCCATGGCGATTACCCACTCCGCGAGCGCTTTTTAATGGGCTTTCATCTCGCCGATAACATTGTTTGCGTGAGTGACGCCATTAGCCAAGCAATGCAAAGTGAAGGGCTCACCCTGCCTCAGTTGAGTGTGGTGCACAACGGCGTGTGCTTGCCTTCCTCATCACTTGAAACTTCCCTCAAAACTCAACTTTCGATTCCACGCCAAGCCTTTACCTTCATCACGATTGGCTCTTTGATCGCGAGAAAAGGCGTTGATCGTTTGCTCAAGGCGCTTTATCTGCTGAAAAAAAATGGCGAGAAAGCCCATTTAGTGATCATTGGTGACGGCCCTGAACGTATACCCCTTGAACACTTGAGCGAAACATTGGGATTAAGCGAGCAAGTGCACTGGTTAGGCGAAAAAGCCAACGCCGCCATATGGCTGAAATCCGATGCAGATGCCTTTGTTAGCGGCGCTTACCAAGAGGCGTTTGGATTGGTGATAGCAGAAGCCATGATGGCGGAGTTGCCTGTGATTGCCCCACGCACTGGAGGCATTCCCGAATTCGTTTCCCATAACCAAAATGGGCTGCTGTATCACAACAGCGGCGTATTTTCACTGGTGCAAGCCATGAAAACACTGATGTTGAATCCAACGCTGAGTCACAAGCTCAAACAAACCGCTTACGTGGATGCGCATGAAAACCTGACGATTCAGTGCAACACCCAAACGTTGCAAGCGCATTATCTCGCCTTGATGAAGCGCGACCAACCCGCCCCTCAGTGGCGTGTGATGCTGCGTCCTCTTCTTTACTTCTTTCGTCGTAAGGAGCTGCTGTCATGAAACAGAACGTGTTAATTTTTGATCCCATAAGCTATCTAGGCGGGTCTAAAATCGCCACACAAGAGATGCTGCACGTCGCCAAACAGCGCTCAATCCATTTCTATATCGTCACCGCGAATCGCGATAACTGGCAAAGCGCATTGGCTCATGGCAATTGTTCGGTCTATTCATACCCGACGATAGCCATGTTGCTCGCGGAACAAGGGTTAAAGTACTGGCTACTGCAAGCCTATCATTGGCTGGTTTTGCTGGTGATCACTTTGCGTTTGCCTAAGATCCATCGGCTAATGGGCATTTCTGGCCCAGGGCTTGATATGCCACTTTACCTTTTCAAACTCATGTTCAAAACACCGATTACTCAAGTGATTCATGGCAAAGTGGCGCGGTCTCGCTCAATTGGCTATTGCCTCTCGGTAGCGGAGAAGGTGTTTTATCTACCTTGCGCAAAAAAGAGCCTCTTCGGGGCACTGTGTCGCTATTACGAAAAAACAGCGCCCTCAATGGCCAACACAGACCGCGCCAGAATGGTGTTTGAGCGCAACAACTTTGTGCCTTTTACCAATGGATTAAATGCTGAGCAGTGGCCGACAGAGTGCGATGCCCTATCCGATCAACTCTTTTGGGCGGCGTCATTACTCAAATGGAAAGGGCTTGATTTGCTGGTTGAGGCATTAAAAATTCATCCTCAAGACATCGACTGCCACGTTTGCTATATCCAACCTCTGCAGACTCAATTGGCGGTAAGTGAGCCGGATCTCACCCTCACGCGCTGCCATTGGTATCAACAGCCAAACCATCTTGATCACATCCGCTCGCAGTGTTCGATCTTTATTTCCACCAGCCAAAATGAGCCTTTTGGCTTATCCATTCTCGAAGCTCTGGCTGCGGGTCTGTGTGTGGTCATCCCCGACGATGGTGCTTTCTGGGCTGAAAAACTGACAGATGGTGAACACTGCATTAAATACCAACCCAATAGTGCAAAAGATTTACGGCAGAAAATTGAGCTACTGCTCGCCTCACCCTGTAACCGTCAACGTTTATCACGCAATGGCAGAACCTTAGCCAAGCTTTATCGTTCCGATATTTGTTACCAGCCAATCATCGATTCATTAGGGGGAAAACCCACTCGCAATGTCATCCCACTTAGCCGTACTCGAGAAAAAGGTGCGCTATGAGATTACGACAACTGCGCCACTCCCGTTCACTGCAAAACATTTCACTGTTTGGCGTGGCGCTGATTTTACAAAAGGGCGCGGCACTGTTGATGCTGCCCATTATGGCGTACTATCTTTCCACCACTCAGTTGGGCACGTTGGAGTTATTGGCCTCAATTGGCACCTTTTCCGCGCTGTTGGTTTCGCTCTCCTTGCATGAAGTGCTATACCGTTTCGCAGCCCCCTGTGAACTGATGAGCGAGAAAAAGCAGGTGGTGAATCAGGTGTACTCCCTCGCTGCGATCATCGCGCTGACGTTCTTCTTACTCGCTTTTGCCATCGTCCAAAACATCGTGTGGCATGGAGAACTCAATACCACTACACTGTCACTTCTGTTCGCCTGCATCAGCCTTGAATGTTTGATTGCCATCGGCACCGCTTGGTTAAGAATTCAAGATGACAAAGCCAAAGCGCTGGTCACGATAACGGTGAGTGCACTCGTTCTCCAGCTCTCTTGTGTATTACTGGTGCTGCACTATTGGCCGAGTGTCACTGGGCTGTTACTTTGCAGCTTACTCAGCGCACTTTATCAATGCGTGGCGCTACACTGGCTAAATCGCTATCGGATCGCTTCCATCTCATCGGCACAACTTAAGCGTTGGTTACGCTACGCTGCACCGCTGATGTTCTCTGCGTTGCTGGCTTTTACGTTAAATGGGGCAGAACGATGGTTTATCGGTGGTTTTTCTTCCCTTGCTCAATTGGGCATTTACGCCATTGCCGCGAAATTTGCGCTCGCCTTGTGTATATTGGTGCAGCCTTTTGGCATGTGGTGGATGCCAAAACGTTTCGAATGCCTTGCCCACTCAGGCGAGGTGAAAGCCGTCAAGATCAGTCAATGTGGGTTGGTTTATATCTCACTGCTTGCGGTCGCGGTGTTTGCAATTGCAAAAGTGTTTGTTCTCTACGCCTTACCCACCACCTTTGCCTCTGCGATCACCTTTTTAGCATTGCTCATTCCAGCGGCGATGTTCAAAGAAAGTTATGAGATAGTGAATCTCGGCCTACTCTATCGTCATCAAACTCGGCAGTTGCTGATATTGAATCTGGTCTGTGCGCTGTTGGCCGTGAGTTTGTTTTGGGGGCTGTCATCCTTTGGCGTGGTCGGTGTCTGTTTTGCCCTTGCGATCACGCAAGGCGTGCGAGCCATTGGCGTGATGGTACTAAGCCAACAAGCCTTTACTCTGCCATGGCAGTTTTCCCGTCTGGCGATGATTTTTCTCTGCGCGTTAATTGGTGTTTGTGCACTCTATTTCGCGAGCCATTGGCTAACGGGTGCACTCTCAATCTTGCTCTGCTTTGGCGTGATCATCGCATTGGCATGGCCGATTCTGCACTTTCAATTCACCCCACGCGATCCCTCGCAGCAAGGCTTGCAGACGACACCTTCATTGAACGCTCATGAGGAGGCGTTATGACCGTCACCCCTCGCTACCCCCATCTGGCCTTTGTTCTGACACTTTGTGTGGTGGTGGCTCTGGTATGGGCATGGCAACCCAACCCACTTGTGGTGGTGGCGCTTTGCTTACTCCCTATCGCGACGCTTTATGTGCTCAATCAAACCTTTTGGTTGGTGCTGTTGTTTGTGGTGTTCTCTTTTTTTCGTATCCATGAAGCCATACCGCAGCTCTATTCTCTGAAAATTCCCTTACTGCTCTCATTTGGTGCTCTGGCAGCATTGGGTTGGCATCTCATCATCACACGACAGTTGAAGCCCTACTGGCACCCTGTAATGAACTGGTTAGTCGCCTTCTGGCTTGTGGTTGTCATTGGTCTTTTCTTTGCGGGCAATCGGGGAGTGGCATTTGGCGCTTTTTCCAGTGTCTACTGGAAAATCATGGTGATGACCTTAGCCATCATGTGGCTCGTCACCAGCGCTAAACATCTCAACATGATTTCGATTACCATCACTCTCTCTGGCCTACTGATTGGTTGCGTTGCACTGAGTAACGCCATGCAAGGGATTGGCCTAGTGGAAGGCTCACGTGTCACCATCGGTCGCGATCTAGGTTCTATGCTTGGTGATCCAAACGATCTGGCGTTAGTTCTAATGTTTCCGTTTGCGTTCAGCGTTAGCTTAAGTTTTCATCGCCGAACCCACGTGGTGGTGCGCCTTCTTGCGGGCGTGACGTGTGCGATCCTCTTCTTGGCCTTGCTGGAAACACAAAGCCGCGGCGGGTTGCTCGGTGCCATGGCGGTTTTGGGTTACTTTGCCAACAAAACCATTCGCAATAAAACCGTGTTGATCCTCCTCGGGTGCGTGGCCAGTTTGCTTCTTTATGCGGTAGCGGGGATCTCCGAGCGCGCTTCTGGCGGCGCAGCCGAAGAAGGCATTGATGCTTCAGCCATGGGGCGACTCTACGCTTGGGAGGCTGCTTTTAAAATGGCATTAGCCCATCCTTTACTTGGCGTCGGGTTACAAAACTTTTACTACAACTATTTCTTCTACAGCCCGCACTGGGATGGGCTCAATCACGCCGTGCACAGCACTTGGTTTGGCGTACTTGCCGAAACAGGGTTTGTTGGCCTAACTCTGTTTATTGGCCTCATTGTTTGCTTAATCAAAACCTCGTTGCATTCTATTCGGCAAATTCACCGCCAAACACCGAGCGCCATTGATATTGCCGCCAACGCGGTCTTTGCCGGGCTTTTGGGAACGATCGTCTCCGGTACTTTTCTCACCCAAGGGTTTACTTGGCCAATTTATATTCTTGCCGCCCTCACGATTGCCATCAGTCACATCATTAAAATTGATTCTCAAAATGAGAATGCGTAAACACCAGCGCAACAACAAACGATAAGTAATTGTATTTTATACAATTTCTAAGTGGCATGGTTGTTGATACAAGAGGTTAGAGAAAGATAACATTCGATGCTCGGTAGGAGGCGTTATGTTGGTGAATAAATCACAACTCAGAGTCAAACCAGATATTGAGAAAAACACGAAAACCTTTCGAGGAAGCGACTTAAAATCTTGGCTCAAGCATCATCCCCATCCTCTTATGCGATCGCTTTTTCGCACGCTCAAACAGATCCGTTGTGCCAATTTACCCACCCCGCATTTTTACAATGCCTTGCTCTACCGCTTGATGGTGTTACTTCGCCAGTCAAGTGACTATGTCTATCGCACCTTCATCACCACACCTGCATTCAAAGGCAGGGTCAAGGCATGTGGCAAACAGCTCTATTTGTATGGCGGATTACCGCTCATCACTAACAATGTTCGTATCTCCATGGGTGATGACTGTAACCTTTCCGGTCAAGCGACCATCACGGGCTGCAGTTCCGTCAAAGAGCCTCGATTGAACATCGGTAATCGTGTCTCGATTGGCTGGCAAACGACCATCGCGGTGGGCGATCTC
This sequence comes from Vibrio sp. 03_296, assembly GCF_002265885.1. Classification (NCBI taxonomy): domain Bacteria; kingdom Pseudomonadati; phylum Pseudomonadota; class Gammaproteobacteria; order Vibrionales; family Vibrionaceae; genus Vibrio; species Vibrio sp. 03_296. The sequence goes on along the minus strand of NZ_NPKW01000147.1, from coordinate 31,936 downwards.
ATCACGATTGAAGACGACGTCGCGATCGCCGGACGCTGCATGTTTTTTGGTTATTCCGGCCACCCCTTAGATCCCAAACGTCGTGCCGCGGGTGAAGGCGATGACCCCAGCCAGATTCGCCCGATTACCCTACAACGTGGCTGCTGGATTGGCAGCAACGTGATGATCATGGCGGGTGTCACAGTCGGAGCTGGCAGTGTGATCGCCGCAGGTAGCGTGGTGACACATTCCATTCCTGAAGGTGTGATCGCAGGCGGCAATCCAGCCCATGTGATCCGAGCATTGAACACACCTCGTTGAGGAGAGCATCATGAATGACATGATTGTTTTTGCAGAAGATTTTGGAGGGCTGCCTTCTTCAACGCAGCACATCGTGCGACAGCTCGCTAAGCGCCATCGCGTTTTGTGGGTCAATTCAATTGGCCTTCGTCAACCCAAGTGGAGTTTAAAAGACGCCAGACGCCTTATGGACAAACTGTTTGCCATCGCGTTACAAAAACGTCAGCCCTTTGTCGAAAACGGTGGAAATGGCGAAAACGGTGGAAATGGCGAAAACGGTGGAAATGGCGAAACGTTTGATGAGTCCAAGGCAGTGTCGAGCAACATCGAGATCGTCTCTTTCTTCACCATTCCTGCCCCCTCCAGTCGCTGGGCTCGCTGGTTAGCGAAAAAGATGCTGACGCTACAGTTGCAACGAAAACTCAAACAATTACGAATGCACGATCCAGTCTTTTGGACTTCACTGCCAACGGCCGCCGATTTACTCGACAGTTTTCCGCTGTTTCGTTCGGTCTATTATTGTGGTGATGATTTTGCATCGCTAGCTGGCGTGGATCATCATACGGTGAACCAACACGAAACGAAACTCGCACAACGTTGCGACTGCATATTGGTGGCCAGCCAGCGTTTGTTGGAAAAATTCCCGGCGCAGAAAACCTTCTTGCTGCCTCATGGCGTCGACCTTGAACTCTTTACTCGCCCAGCCCATCGCGCTGATGATTTGCCCACCGGCTTTACCCATCTATGCGGTTTTTATGGTTCACTCTCTCAATGGCTTGACTACTCCTTAATTGAACGCGTTGCCTCTCAGCTTCCACACTGGGGCTTTGTGTTCATTGGCCCCTGTGAATTTGATAGTAATCCGTTACCCAAGTTGCCAAATGTAATTTATCTCGGGAAGAAAGCGCACCATGCACTGCCTCGGTATTCACAACATTGGGATGTCAGTTGGTTACCCTTTGTCATCAATCAGCAAATCAAATACTGCAATCCATTGAAGTTATTGGAATATTTGGCTTCAGGCACACCTGTACTGAGTAAAAACTTTCCCGCGGTAGAGAAGTTTTATAGCCATCTTTGGTTGGCTGAAAACGCACAAGAAATGGTGACGCAACTGCTCACATTACAAAGCCAACCCAAAGCACGCCATCCACTCGATAAACAACTAAGCCAGCAAAGTTGGGAAGCGCGCGCTCGTTACGTTGAACATTTGGTGGAACAGCTATGATGGGATTAAAACTGCGCCTCTATTCCATTTTGGTGGCCGCATGGCGACGTCGATACGTCATTGTGACGCCCATTGTGATTTTGCCGATTGTCGGTGCGCTGATTGGCATGACCGCGACGCCAATTTATCGCTCACACACCAGCATGCTGATCCAAGAAACCGCCAAAATGAATCCGTTTCTTGAAGATATTGCCGTCTCTACCATGCTCAAAGATCGCTTAAGTGCTCTCAGCACCTTGCTGAAAAGCCGCCATGTACTCTATTCCGTGGCCAAGCAAGAGGGGCTGATTGATGACAACATGACCACCGCCGAGCAGGATCGTCTCATTCATCAACTCGCTGGAAAGCTCAACGTTCAGCAGTTAGGCAAAGATTTTATCCAAATTGAACTGGTCGCCAACTCGCCCAAAGGCATGGCTTCACTGCTCTCGGCAGTCAGCGATCAATTTATCGACCAACTGTTGGCTCCAGAGCGTTCGTCCATCCGCGATTCCAGCGAATTTCTCACCGTGCATATTGAAAAACGCCAACAAGAGCTGTTCGCGGCTGAGCAAGCGTTGGCGGACTTTCAAAACCAATATTCTGCCGACACACCTGCAATGCAAGCGCAGAACTTAACGCGACTGGCTTCTCTTAAACAGAGCCTTGCTGAGAAAGAAGCCGAACTTGCCGGTGTGGAGAAAACTTTAGGTTCGCTTGACCAACAACTGTCGAAAACCAACCCTGTGATTGGCAAAATTGAAGAACAAATTATCACTATCCGCAGTGAGCTTGCCTTGCTAAGCGCTAAGTACACCGAGCAGCACAGCTCTGTTCAAGCCAAAATGCGTGAGCTTTCGCGTTTGGAACAAGAGCGACATCAACTGCTGAGTAACCGCAGTGTCACGCTCAATAGCGCTCAACTATGGGATATCGCCAGTAGCACCATCAGCGATCCCAGTGACAGCCAGCCACTTTTAGTCACTCAGTTGCAGCAGTTGCAGGCGATACGAGGCCGTTACGAGGCACTGAACGAAGAAACCCTCAGCCTCGCAAACATGATTGGCGAGCTGGAACAAAAAGCCAACCACTTCGGCAATACCGCGAAAGACATCACACGGCTCGAGCGCGACGTCACCGTGAAGCGCCAATTGTATGAAGAACTGGTTCAGCGTTATGAGATGGCGCAACTGACAGGCTCATTAGGCATTTTTGAGCAAAATAAACGTGTGAAAGTCATCGATGTCCCCTACACGCCATCTTCCACCGCCAACTTGCCTGTGATTCTCTTCGTGCTGGCAGGGCTATTTGGCGGCATCGCACTCGGCGCAGGCATGGCGATCTTCTTTGAGATCTTTGACTCAACCATACGCAGTCAACAACAGTTACGCAGTCTCATCAATGTGCCCGTTTTAACGGTGATTCCTCGTATTCGTGCCCCGCGTAACTGATCCCACTGAATATCACACCTCGCCCACCACAGCATCCGCTTCGGCGGGCATTTTTTATCGCTCGTCAAAGCGATTCTCAATATGAGAACGACACAAAGAAAAATTATAACCTCATGTTTTAATTCAACTAAATGATTGGCACATAACCTGCAAAATCCCTGAAGCACTCCGCAATGCTTTACGTCAATCAGTTGAAATGGGGATAGGCCATGAACAAAGACAAGCCGAGAAAAACCATTTTTCATGTTGTTCAACATCTCGCTCCCGGCGGCTTAGAAACGCTCGTTCTGGACATGATGAACGTCTGCTCGACGGATCACGATGTCTACATCATTAGCCTAGAGGGCACTAAACAAGATGCGGTATTGCACTGGCCTAAACTGCGCAAATACGCTCGCCAATGCGTCTTTCTCGACAAAGGGGCGGGTATCCGCGTTCAGACCATTCGCTATCTCGTTAAGCTGTTTCGCCAGTTTTCACCCGATGTGGTTCATACCCATCATATTGGTCCGTTACTGTACGGAGGGCTTGCGGCTCGTTTAAGCGGTGTTGCTTGCCGCATTCATACTGAACATGACGGTTGGCACCTTACCCAGACTAAAAACGCGTTATTGCAAACATTGGCGTTAAAACTGGTGCAACCCATCTTGGTGGCCGATGCAACCGAAGTAAAACAGAGCATTGAACAACATCTGCATCGTGAAAACATCATTACCATTAAAAACGGCATTGATTGTGATTACTTTGCCCCTGCGGATAAAACTGAGGCTCGTAAGCAATTAGATCTGCCGTTGGACAAGCGCATTGTCGGCTGCGCAGGAAGGTTGGAACCGGTGAAAGGTCATCAGTGGCTGATACAAGCACTGCCCATGCTGCCTCACGATGTGCACTTGGCGATTGCTGGTCATGGTTCTTTACGCCAAGAGTTAGAACGTTTGGTGTTTACCATGCAACTGCAAGATCGCGTGACGTTTCTTGGCCTTTGCTGCACGATGCCGACTTTTTATCAATCGCTTGATCTTTTCTGCTTACCGTCACTCAACGAAGGCTTTCCTCTTTCGACACTCGAAGCCCAAGCGTGCAATGTTCCGGTGGTTGCCACCAGCGTTGGCGGCACCCACGAAACCTTATGTCCCCATTTGAGTCGACTCTGCCCCCCTGCTAACGCCGCCGCGTTAGCGCAAGAAATCAATGCGTTATTGGTCATGGACCGATCCGCTGCTGCCCATACTTTGCGCGATTTTGTCGTGCGTCATCATAATATTCGTCACATGGTGGCGCAGTACAACCAATTGGCATTAGGAGCATCTCTATGATGGCAACATTGAGTTTCTATGAGTGGATGATGGCGGGCATTTTTGCAACATCAGCCAGCTTGATTGTTTACCACCACGTCGGCTATCCCGTTTTACTTAAATGGATGGCCGGAAGAAAAAAACAGACATCGAACCTGAGTTCAAACACTCTCCAACGCCATTACCTCGTGCAGCAAAAAGACAAGATGTTGCCCAGCATTACGATTGTTATTCCTGCCTACAACGAAGCGCATTGGATCGCCGACAAAATACGTAACCTTGCGAGCCTAGATTATCCTGCCAACAAGCTACGCGTGATCATCGCATGTGATGGATGCACCGACAACACCGTTGATATTGCTCAAGACACCATCCAAGAAGCAATTTGTTCCGAGATACTGTTCGAAATTCACGACTATCCAGTGAACCGAGGCAAGGTGGCGGTGATTAATGACGAAGTTGCCCAAATCTCCAGTGATATAACGGCGCTCAGCGACGTCTCAGCATTGATTTCCGTCGATGCATTGCTGCTGGCCGCCGCGCATTTTGAACAGCCAGAAACTGGCGTGGTCAACGCCAGCTACCGCATTTGGTGCCATGAAAATTCGGCAGAGAATGCCTACTGGCAGTATCAAACTCGCATCAAGGCGACCGAGTCATCAATCGGCTCAAGTATTGGTTCACACGGCGCCTTCTATCTTTTCCGCACTAAGTTATTTACGCCCCTGAGCAGCAATACCATTAATGATGATTTCATTTTGCCAATGAGCATCGTCAAACAAGGCCATAAAGCAGATTATGAGACGGAAATGGTGGCGCTTGAACTTGAACGCAGCGAGCTTCAACAAGATTATGCGCGCCGTTTACGCATTTCTGCGGGCAACATGCAACAATTGATCGCATTGGCGGCGTTACTCAACCCAAAGTTTGGGGGAACCGCTTTTACCTTCTTTTCTGGCAAAGGGCTCAGACTGCTCACTCCTTACTTAATGCTGCTGTGTTTGATCACGTCATTGTGGCTGATGCAGCATGTCATTTTTGCCGTGTTATTGGGTTTACAGTTAGCCCTCTATCTCTGCGCGATACTTGGCCACTACTGGCCGATAGCGGCCAAATTCAAACCAATCAGACTAATCCACTACCTCGTCACAGGCCACCTTGCCAATTTACTCGGCGGCTTGCGCTATCTGCTGGGTAAAGAAAATGGACACTGGACTCGAGTTCATCACGATGGAGAACGCTCATGAAACGTAACGGCTTATTTGAATCGCACATCTTTCGAGCAAAACGTCTGTTCGATCTAGTGTTTGCCTTATTAGCATTGCTCGTGACCTTGCCTCTCTTTCCTCTGATTGCATTGGCAATCAAAGTCACCTCGAAAGGCAACATCATCTATAAACAGTTGCGTGTCGGACGCTCGACACCCGAGAAAATGGAACTGTTCGAGATCATGAAGTTTCGCACCATGTACTGCGATGCAGAATCACGCTCTGGCGCAGTGTGGGCAACGGAAAACGACCCAAGAATCACGCCTGTGGGGCGATTCTTACGCAAAACGCGCCTAGATGAGTTGCCACAGCTGTTTAATGTTTTAAAAGGTGAGATGTCGTTAATTGGCCCAAGACCTGAGAGACCCGATTTTTATCAGCGCCTTGAACAAGAGATACCCTATTTTGCCGATCGCACCTATGGGGTCTTACCTGGAATAACTGGGCTTGCCCAAATCAATCAAGGCTACGACACCAGCATCGAAGATGTTCGCCGAAAAGTGGGGTTTGATCATAGCTATGCGTTGAGCCTCAGTTCCTTCTCCAATTGGCTGCAAACAGACATAGCCATTATCGTCAAAACCATCATTGTGATGGTGGATGGACGAGGTCGTTGAGTTAGTTTTGCCAGCGCTGACGCATCTTTTCTATCGTCTGTACTGGCACATCATGAATCGAGCCATATTCACCTGTGCAGACAAGAATCTCCACGTTGAGGCCATGACGCTCTGCAAAACGCAAGTAGGGCTTCATTTCCCAATGCTGAACAAAGGTATTGCTCACAATCACCGCTCTGCCCTGTTTGAGGTGTTGGCACACTTTGTTTAAACACCAGCGATGGGCGTGCTCTAAACGCGTTGGGTCAAATTGATAGCGGCCTTGCTGATCGACAAAATACATGTCTGCCTCGAGATGAACGGCGTGCGTTTGCTTCGCGAGTTGCTGCGCCAGCGTACTTTTGCCAGAACCCGGTAATCCGCGAATGAGTGTCAATTTGGCTTGTTGAGGCATAGCGAGTAGAGATACAGAGAGTAGAAATAAAGCATAAGGCGGACATATTATCAGTTTTTGTCACGATATTCTCGTTAACAAACGGGGGAGCGTGTTTACGTGAAGTTCATTTGGGGTGCTGGAGATAAACGCGCACCTTCAGTGCGGCTAAACGCGCTTGGCTGCGCGCCAATATTTCCTGCTGCTGTGCTGCGTTCGATTGTGTCCAACCTAAGATCTCGTTTAGGTGTCGACCACAACCTAAACAGACATCCTCCTCATTCAAACAGCAGTGCCGAATGCATGGATTATCGAATCGTCGCTGTTCCATATGCGCTCAACCTCAATTGCAAACCTCACTAAAGTATCGTTCAACTTTAGCGCCACGTCTTTTTCATCCGCCGCTTAGCGCTAAGCCATTGCTCAAATAGTGTCTCAATGCTCAATAAAAGTGTGATCAATGGCTGCACTTTAAAAGATAGCGTCTCCTCATGCCTTGTATTTCAGTATGTGGCCCCAATAACATGTGCAAGCGAGATAAAACAAATGCATTGTCTACTTAAGTAAAAGTAGCTTATCCAACGATTTTTGATTCACCGCAATGCGGTGCTTCGCTAGCCAGATTTAGTATTACGCTTCATTTTAGAAGCCATTTTCAAAGGTAAATTTTATGTCTGATGCACCTACTACCGTTGAATACGCAGTAGAAACTGTTCAACCTGTTGTTGAATCTACAGGTTCAGTTTGGGGTTATGTGATTGGCGGTATCGCGGTTGTCGCGCTGATCGGCTATTTCGGCTTCAAAAAGCTCAACAAGCCAGCTTTCATCATTAAGCAAATGCGTCGACGCAACCAAAAAGAGATGAAAAAACAAGGTATCGAAAGCGCAGAAGCCATGGTCGACCTTGATCTTCTTTTAGATGCCGTTGAGGAATACGCAACAGAGAAACAGATGAGTGGCACTCAAATGGTGCAACTGCTTGCGCCTATGAATGACAAGTCAAAGATCAAATCCGCGACGGATTTGTACAACTCAATGGCGTACATTGCCAAAAGTATTGATAACGTCTCACTTGCGAAAACGCTACAAGGTAAAGGCAAACAAGCGCGCTCAAGCTCTGCGCTTATGGCAGGCCTACTGAAACGTGCAGGCGTTTAAGCGACACCTTATTCGTCAATAAACGGCTCACACATCAAAAAGGCATCTTGTTAGATGCCTTTTCTATGTAAAGAGAACGCCAAACAATTTCGCTACTGCATAGAATGCAAGCCGATCATATTGCCTTCCGAATCCTGCACTAGGGAGATAAAGCCGTACTCTCCGATGGCCATTTTCGCTTGAACGACAACGCCACCATGTTGCGTTGCTCTCTCCTGTTCAACAACGCAGTTTTCACAAGAAAAGTATACCAGTGTACCGCCTGCTCCGGCGCTAACACCGTCCATCTTCACTAATGCTCCACTTGCGCCATAGCTTTCCATATCCGATGGGAAGAACCACATTTCAATATCTGTTCCTGTCGGATCCAGCATTTGTTCAAAAGTGACTTGAAAAACCGATTGATAAAAATGTTTGGCTCTCTCTACATCATCAACATAGATCTCAAACCAACCGATGGGATTCTTATCCATTTTGCCTCCTACACGCTGTTATGTTCGCAATAACACTAGTCGATGAGGGCCCAATTGCCAGTTTTCGACGTCTTAATAATGAGCATCCTACCTATTACATTCATACATTCACTTAAACTAATATAATCATCAACAAAGCTCTGCTTAGAACAATTACGGTCACTATGAATATTGTAATTGAACATTGTTTTATTAATTGTTAAGGTCGCCTTCTCGATTCATCATATTCATAGAAAGTACAATGAAAATAAAAACATTGACCACAGTAGCGCTGCTACTGACCCTTAACGCAGCTGCACACGCAAACTCTTTTGGAAAATACTCTTACATCGGTGTCGGTCTGCAATACAGCGAGCAGAAAAATGACAGTCTAGGATCATTTCTAGGCTCTGAGTTCGATGGTAAAGGCTCAAGGGATCTTTTTGGGGTTAACTTCACTGGTAGCTATTCACCCGTTACCATGGATGCTTATGTCAAATACGAGTTTGAAGGTACCACATCAGGAAATACCGACATCTCCAGCTCGTTTGCTGGTTTAGGCGGTTACAACAATTTCAATACCACTTCGCTTTTCTACACTGTTGGTGTCAGTAAATACGACGTAGAGCGTGAATACAGCTCCCGTGAAGGTTCTGCGAGGTTCCGAGAGTTTGGCCCGGCAGCCGATCTCGGCGTGAGTTTCCAGCTTGCGCCCTTTTTAGCCCTCACGCCAAGATATCGAATTTCTTATCTTGACCAAGATGTGATGAATGACTTCAAACTCACTGGACAGTTTATGTTTGGATCGACTTTCTCGTTAGAGGTATCAGCAGGCTACAACACCTACCGAGATTCTGAACAGTTTAATGGACAAACTGCGGTAAAATTTGCTTTTTAGCCGCAAGAGCCAATGCACTCTTCTCACGCGAAAGACAAAAAAAGAGCACCTCAATGGGTGCTCTCTCATTATGAAACCTAGCCGTTATAGCCCGCCTTCCTGCTGAGCTTGCTTTACTAATGCCTGACGTTGAGTTTCCTTATCTGTTACCACTTTATTTTCCTTTTCCTGAGTTTGTTCAACAGCTTGTGGAACAAATACAAAGTACTTATTAATAGTCATCTTAAGAACCTCGGTTGTAATTTAAATCACCTTCCCGGTAAGCATTTAACAACATCGACTCACAAACGAATCGACTCCATGTTGGCGGTTTCAAAAAATAGAGGATGTTTAAATATTAAACATCCTCCATATGCACGCTAATTATAGGATGAGTTCGGGGGCGTAGATAGACAAAGTGAGACTTTTGACAACATTTTTACGAAATACCGCCTTTCATGTTGAATAAAAACACTACCTTCATCAAAGATGTACACTTTTTGAGATTTATTTAGCCGACATTTTATGTATCCACCCCCACCAACTGACATTGTAGGCATAGACAAACAGAAACCATTGGAGGTTCTTATGCAACAGAAACTCGGTCATGTCATGTCATTCAGCAGAATGTTCTCTTTCGTCGCTTTTCTTAGCGCAACGTTTGCGTGGATATTGAGTATGTATGCTCTGTTTACGGTGTCTATCGTTGCTTTAGTTGTGAGCTTGTTGCTCTACCTTCGCGACAAGTTCATCGAAAAATACCATTCCACCACACCCAAAGAAAAGAACGCGTAAGCTTATTCATTACCTTTAAACGTCATTCAATAAAAAAGGATGTCACTTGGACATCCTTTTGCGTTTTATTGGTTAACTAACGATCTATTAAACGTCGTAAGTCGTCGACGCTGTGTTACCGCCGGTACCTGTCCAGTTGGTGTGGAAGAATTCACCACGCTCACGGTCGATACGCTCATAAGTGTGAGCACCGAAGTAGTCACGTTGTGCTTGCAGTAAGTTTGCAGGTAGACGCGCTGTTGTGTAACCGTCAAGGAACGTCAGTGCAGACGTTGTACATGGCATTGGGATGCCCGCTTCTAGCGACTTCGCCGCTACTTTACGCCATGCCACTAGGCTGTTTTGTAGGATGCCTTTGAAGTAGTCATCAGAACCTAGGAACGCAAGATCTGGGTTCGCTTCGTACGCATCACGGATGTTACCTAGGAATGCAGAACGAATGATACAACCACCGCGCCACATCAGTGCCACGTTGCCGTAGTTGAGATCCCAACCATTTTCGTTAGACGCTTCACGCATCAGCATAAAGCCTTGAGCGTAAGAGATGATCTTAGATGCTAGAAGCGCTTGGCGAAGTGCGTCAACCCACTCTTTCTTATCGCCTTCCACTGGAGTAATGGTCTTGCCAAAGAGCTTCTCCGCTTCAACACGTTGATCTTTCAGTGCCGATAGGCAGCGAGAGAATACAGACTCAGAGATAAGCGTGAGAGGAATACCAAGATCCAGCGCGTTGATGCCCGTCCATTTACCAGTACCTTTTTGGCCAGCTGTGTCGAGGATCTTTTCTACTAGTGGCTCGCCATCTTCGTCTTTGTAGCCAAGGATGTCAGCGGTGATTTCGACTAGGTAGCTGTCTAGCTCAGTCTTGTTCCAATCGGCGAAAACGGCTTGCATCTCGTCTGCAGACATACCAAGACCATCTTTCATGAACTGGTACGCTTCGGTGATCAACTGCATGTCGCCGTATTCGATGCCGTTGTGAACCATTTTAACGAAGTGGCCCGCACCATCGTTACCAACCCAGTCACAGCAAGGCTCACCAGCGTCAGTTTTTGCTGAGATACCTTGGAAGATAGGCTTAACCGCTTCCCATGCTTCAGGAGCACCGCCAGGCATAATTGAAGGGCCGAAACGTGCGCCTTCTTCACCACCAGAAACACCAGTACCGATGAAGTGGATGCCTTTTTCACGCAGTGCCGCTACACGACGGTTGGTATCTGGGTAGTTCGTGTTACCACCGTCAATAATGATGTCGCCTTTATCAAGAAGCGGGACAAGTGCATCAATAAACTGGTCTACTACCGCGCCAGCACGAACCATCAGCATCACTTTGCGTGGTGTTTCGAGTTTCTCAACCAGTTCCTCAAGCGAGTATGCGCCAATGATGTTGGTGCCTTTCGCTGGGCCTTCTAGAAACTCATCTACTTTCGCCGCAGTACGGTTGTGAGCCACCACTTTAAAGCCGTGGTCGTTCATGTTCAGGATAAGGTTTTGACCCATTACTGCTAGGCCAATAACACCGATATCACCTTTCATTGTTTCTCTCCAATATATTTCTTTCTGCGACGGTTAAGCGATTTTCGCTGCTGCGTCTAAATCTAAATACCATTCCGTCAGCCCTGCTTTCGCATGAATTTTCGCTGCCGGGTAAGGAAGTTCTTCCGCTGGATTGCTGTTGATCTCTTCAACAATGTCCGCTTTACCGGCGCCCAATACTAGGTAGCTAATGCGTTTTGCCGCTTCCAGTACTCGTGCCGTTTTCGAAACGCGAATTTGTCCAGATTCCGGATGAGAAGCCAATACTGACAGGTTCTCATCGTCATAATTCGTTTGACCTGGGAAAAGCGACGCCGTGTGGCCATCTGCGCCTACACCAAGCAAGATCCAATCGAACACAGGTGTGCCATTATCGGTTGGAATAACGTCTGCCATTTCTTTTGCAAAACGTGCCGCTTCCACTTCTGGCTGCTCTTCACCACGGATACGGTGGATGTTTTCCGCAGGAATGCTCACTTGGCTCAATTCTCTTAGTTTTGAGAACAAAAGGGCATTCGCTTCACCGTAGTTGCTCTCTGCATCGTCTGGTGCCACGCAGCGCTCATCACCCCACCAAAAATGAAGATTTTGCCACTGAATGGAGGTTGCGTACGTTTCTGATGCCAAAAGCTTAAACAGCATTTTAGGCGTGCTGCCACCAGAAAGTGAGATATGAACAGGTCGTCCCATTTCGCTAAACGCTTTCATGTCGTTTGCTAGGCTTTCTACTACCTGCTCTGCTGTTTGGTAGATCTTGTGATTGATCATAGTTCGCAGTAGTCCGTATCTGTTAGGTTTTTGCATGGGAAACGCCACGCGCGATCGTCACGCTGCAGCAAATCGTCCGACTCTTTTGGCCCCCAAGTACCACAGGCATAACCAAAGAGTGCTTGTGGATCTTGTTTGAAGTCGAGGATAGGTTGAACGTATTTCCAACACGCTTCTACCGCATCGCTGCGAGCAAACAGCGTTGCATCGCCGTTTAACGCATCAAGAAGCAGACGCTCATAGGCGGTCAGCATTTGCGTCTCTTGCAACGAAGCATAATGGAAGTTCATCTTCACTTCTTTGGCTTTAAAGCCTGCACCGGGTTCTTTCAAACCGAAGCTCATTTGAATGCCTTCATCAGGCTGAATACGAATGATCAGTTTGTTTTCTGGGGCGTTTTGGCCAAATACCGGATGCGGTGTTTGTTTGAAGTGGATAACCACTTCTGTCACGCGAGTTGGAAGACGCTTACCCGTGCGCACGTAGAATGGTACGCCATTCCAACGCCAGTTATTGATGTACGCTTTCAGACCAATGTAAGTCTCAGTACGAGAATCGTCCGCTACGCCGTTTTCTTCACGGTAGCCAAGCAGATGTTGTCCGCGCACGTCTGATGCTGTGTATTGACCCAAAACCAGGTTGTTACGCAGATCATCTTCCTCAAGCGGTTTTAAACACTGCAGAACTTTCACTACTTCATCACGCATGGAATCGGCGTTAATTTGTGCTGGCGGCTCCATGCCCACCATCGCCAACACTTGCAGTAGGTGGTTTTGGAACATATCGCGCACAGCACCGGAGCCGTCGTAATAACCACCGCGCTCTTCCACACCAAGGAATTCGGCACCTGTGATTTCCACATAATCAATGAAGTTGCGGTTCCACAGAGGTTCAAACATGGCGTTAGAGAAACGGAAAACAAGTAAGTTTTGAACGGTCTCTTTTCCAAGGTAGTGGTCGATGCGATAGATCTGATGCTCTTGGAAGCAATCGTGTATTTCTTTGTCGAGCTGACGTGCCGAAGCCAAATCATAACCAAACGGTTTTTCAATGATCAGGCGCTTCCAACCATCCTCTTCACTATTGAGACCGTGATGAGCAAGGCTTGCAGGAATAACACTGTAAAGGCTTGGCGGTGTGGCCAGATAAAACAGTGTATTTCGTTGTTCGAACTGGTATTGAGCGGCCAATTCGTCTAAACGTACAACCAACTTCGCGTAGTCTTTTGTGTCTGACGTGTTGATGGCTTGATAGTGAAGATGGTCGATAAATGAATCCAGAATGGCTGGTTCCGTTTTCTCCATTTCCTGAAGAGAGCGCTTTAACTTTTCGCGATAAGATTCATCGCTGTATTCAGTGCGGCTGACACCTAAAATAGCAAAGTTTTCTGGTAGCTGCTTACTTGCGTAGAGGTGGTATAAAGCAGGGATCAACTTGCGATATGTTAAATCACCTGAAGCACCAAAAATTACGATGCTGCTGTTTTCTGGTATTACCATCATCTTTCCCTTAAAAACGAGGTACTTGTTGTGTGCCTGGATACGGCTTAAAGGATGAGCCCACCCTATCAGTGACACCTAAAAATTGATAATCGGCCCTGCCTATTCCACTAATAGACAAAACCTTACAAAACAGTGAGTGTGGGTTGGTAATAAGAATGATTTGCCCGACACGGGGGCGTATTGTCTACGACAATTTGACATACATCAATAGTTAGAATCGCAATCGTTTAAATTATGACTCAAAAATGACATATCTATTTGTTATTTAAAGATTATTTAATTTAAAACTGATTAGACCAGTTTAATTAAGATATGGACAAATAATCAGCAAACATTCGCTCAAATGTAATCCATTGCACGATAAGTAAGAAAAACACCGCTCACATATTAAATTTGCCGTATAACCTGCAAATTAACGATGAACTTTGCGATACGTTCGTTCAGGGCGACCGACCGTACCGTAATTCAAATCGGCAGCAAGCTCACCCGAGCTGATCAAATATTCAAGATAGCGCCTTGCCGTGGTGCGACTGGCCCCGATTTGCTCCCCCGCTTCATCGGCAGTATAAGAAAGCTCGCCTTGAAATAAGGTTCGAATTTTATCAAGGGTAACCCCATCGATACCTTTGGGTAGCCGGTTGGATACGCTTTCCTGCGTACTGCTTGCTTGCAGCATTTTATCTACCAAGCCTTGATTGAGATCGGACACCGTTCCCAGTTGCACTCGTTGCGCACGATATTTGTTCAAGGCACTTTCCAGCCGTGGAAACATCACGGGTTTCAACAAATAGTCCACCACACCGCCACGCATTGCGGTTTGTAGCGTTTCCACATCTCTTGCTGCGGTAATCAAAATGACGTCACAATGACGATTGCTGCCGCGAATTTGATTGAGGATCTCCAACCCACTGCCATCAGGAAGGTAAACATCGAGCAAAACCAAATCGGGCTCGAACACGGACAACTGCATTTCGGCTTCGGCTTGTGTGGTCGCAATGCCAATCACCTCGAAGCCGTCCATTTGCTGCAAATACTTATGATGAAGCTGAGCAATCGCCATATCATCTTCAATTATCATCACTCGGGTATCGGCATTCATCTTTGTTCTTCCTTGGGTAAATAGACCGTCATTCTTGTGCCAAATTTGTCATTCTCCGCCATCTCTATCGAGCCACCATAACGTGCGGCTAATTGATTGACTAAGTAGAGCCCAACCCCACGCATGCTGGTCGCTTTGCTTGAGATCCCTTTCTCAAGCAGCTGCTCAGTGGAAAACTGCGTTGGTAAACCACAACCTTGGTCCTGTACTTCGAGAATCACTTCCGTCCCATAGTCACTGATCGAGACTTCAATGGTTCTACGTGAACGGGCAAAATTGCCTTCTTGTGCAATTGCGCTCATTGTCGCGTCAAAGGCGTTATCAATCAGGTTACCGAGTATTGTCGTGATGTCTTCTGGATTGAGCCAAGCACTTAGCGGCTCTAAACGAGCCCCTTCTTCAACCACTAACTCCAAGCCCAGCTCACGCGCACGTTCTGTTTTTCCTAGCAACATGCCCGCCACCAATGGATCTTTGATCGTATCGCGTAGAAACTCGATCAGCCCCTGATAGTGTGCCGTCTCCTGACCGATAAGCTGTTGAACCGCGTCGAGCTCGCCCATCTGAACTAGGCCACTGATGGTATTAAGTTTGTTGCGATGCTCATGCGTTTGTGAGCGCAATAAATCGGCATACTCTTTGGTTTGAGAAAGCTGTTCAGTGAGCTCAGAAATTTCATCACGCAAACGAAAGCTGGACACTGCGCCGACAATTTTGCCATCCACGTAAACCGGGCTTCGGTTGGCAATCAACCTCTTTTGGTTGAGGTAAAGTTCAATATCGTGATCTTCTTGTCCCGTCTCGAGTACCCGGTACAGATCACTGGCAGGTAACGCATCTGAGAGCGGTTTGTTCAGCACTTGAGCCGGTTCTAACCCGAGAATGTGCGCCGCACTGCGGTTGATGGAACGCAAAACGCCGTTGGCGTCAATACTTAACACCCCTTCTTTAATGGTGCTCATGGTCACATCAAGCTCACCATATAAACGACCAATTTCTTCTGGTTCAAACCCCAAAATCGCCCGTTGAAATTTACGAGAAGCGTAATTGGAAACCAAGGCATTCGCAGCAACCACCAGTAACGTCATAGCAATTAAAAACCACGCAAATGGCTCTATTCTGTCTTGCAATCGATCAAGCAGATAACCCACAGAGACCACGCCGATGACCTCACCCGCCGAGTTAAACACAGCCGCTTTGCCACGCACCGAATAGCCCAGTGAACCTCTTGCTGTCGAGATATACGCTTCGCCTTCTTCCAATGCTCGGGCGTTATCACCACCACGCATCGGTAAACCAAGACGTTCATCAAGGGGGTGGATTAAACGAATGCCTTCTCGGTCACCAACAACGATGAACGCAGCACCCAATGCTTCCGTTAGTTCACGAAACTTTGCTTGATAGGTGACATTGTCACGGCTTTCAACCAGCTCAACCACTGTGGTCGAGTTAGCAAGAAATTGAGCAACACCCAGTGCCTTCTGCCCCATTTCTTGCTCTTGTGTGTATTTGAGGTAGGCAAAACCCGCTGCTACGAGGATAAGCAACTCAATCAAACCAGAGAGCGTCATAATGACCAGCATTCTTTTACGAAAACTGATGCTTTGCCACGTCATGCTTACCTCTTTGCACTACTTAAAAACAGAGAAAAGTGAGTTAACTTAACACCGTTTTAACATGCATGCTCTTACCTCCATTCGGAAGTGTGAATCGCAAGAAATAAATCCTCGTGAAATGACTATTTATTATCCTGCAAGTAATACCTCTCAAATGTGAGAAGTGGATTTTAAATAAACAACAAGTTACATAACCATCGAACCAGTTATTGATCTAGATCACTACGAATTTAGCTAAATTTGAGGTCTTTTTAGGGCGTTGGGCGTATACTTTTTGGGCAATGAAGCAACATCAAACTTGATTACAATAATAACGACAAGGTGGTGTCAATTGATAAGGAACGATCAATATGGAACGCGATACCTTTGGAATTTGTCTGAATAAGGCAATGCTGTCGAAGAATATGCATTCAACCTTTACACACGTCAGGGCTTATGAAAAAGACGGCCGGAGTCCGAGTGACCTGAAAGTCCTTTTATCATTCCCGCAAATGAGCGGACGGGATCTTTTGCAGACCATGCAAGGTTCTCGACAACTTGAATGGAGAGCAGAATTCTTCTGCCCTTCCATGAAGTAAGATAGCTCGCCTCTACGCAAAATAGCACAGCTTTCGGGTTGTGCTTTTTATTATCTGTACCTTGCCCATAATAAGTTCCAATTTGCATAGGTGAGGCTTCATGTTTTAATAGACACATTTCCTTACCAAGATAGCAACTGCTCATTTCGCAATCTTGGCGAAAAGATAAACCCACAACTTAACAGTGGATCACAATTACTATATATTAGAGTCATTACTCTATTTTGCGATATCCATCATGAAACGACACAGTAAGCTATTGATGATTGGGCTGCTCTCGAGCTCCATATCGCTCGCCTGTCAGGCGGCACCCATTACCTTCCAGCAAGCATGGCAACTTTTGCAAGAAAACAACCACTCTCTTGCAGCACAACGCGCCAATGTTGAAAGCCAGCAACATATGCAAAGCGCCACCAGCAGTTTAAATCTGCCCTCTATTAGCATTGGGGCTAACTACACTCGTTTGGATGCCGATGTTACGGTCACTGGTGAGCAGTTAATGTCGAACACGAAAATGCCCCCTATAAACCCTGCGCTGGCTCCAATTGCTCAAAATCTTCTACCTCTTATAGGTGGTATCGAAACAACCATCACCGAGCGAGATGTCTTTACGTCTTCCATCCGTGCCATTTGGCCAATTTTCACTGGCGGTCGTATTTCAGCAGCACAAGCGGCTGCGGAAGGGAAAACCGATGAAGCCAGAAGCCAACTGTCGATGGAGACACAAGCGAGATACGAGGACTTAAGTAAATACTATTTCTCGGTCGTGTTAGCCAAGGAAGTCTTACAAACACGCCAAGCGGTGGAACAAGGCTTAACACAGCATCGAGATTTCGCTATTAAGCTCGAAAAACAGGGCCAAATCGCCCATGTGGAACGCTTACAAGCAGAAGCCTCACTGGATAAAGCTAAGGTCGAAACACGAAAAGCCAAAAGTAACCTCGATATCGCGCAATCAGCCTTGAGCAAAATCTTGGCACAAAATGACATGGTCGAACCCGCTGAAGGGCTCTTCATCAACCAACATCTTCCTCCACTCTCCGCCTTTACTGAGCAGACACTCGCTACCTACCCAGGATTGGATTTACTCAGTGCAAAAGAGAAACAAGCCAGCGCGCTGATCAAAGCTGAGAAAGGGAAATACTACCCTGAGGTCTATCTTTACGGAGATTACAGCCTTTACGAAGATGATTCGTTAGCCAGTGAGATGAAGCCTGATTGGCTGGTTGGTGTGGGCGTGAATATTCCGCTATTGGAAAACACTGGCCGCAGTGACAAAGTGAAGGCTGCCAACAGTATGGTCTCTCAAGTTCAATCTCTCAAAGCACAAGCGAAAGAAGATCTTTCCGTACTGGTACAAAAAACCTATTTGGAAGCGCAACAAGCCATCGACGAAGTCATCGGCCTTGAATCAAGTATTCGCCTAGCCAAAGAGAACCTAGATTTAAGAGAAAAAGCGTTCAACCAAGGCCTATCCACCTCTTTGGAAGTGGTTGATGCGCAGCTCTATCGCGCGAGCGTCGAAACCCAGCAATCTGCCGCACGATTTCGCTACCTACTCTCTTTGACCAAGTTATTGGCGCTCAGTAGCGAAATGAATAGCTTCAATCAATATCAATCATCTGCTTACCAACCGACTCAAGAGGCGTCACTATGAAATCATTTAAACCTGTTTTGCTGTCACTGTGTGCCGTCGGTGTCGTGAGCTGGGTCGGTTACAGCTTTTATCAAGCCTATCAACCAGAGCCAGTCCGCTTGCAAGGCATGATTGAAGCGCAGCAGTACAGTATTTCGTCTAAAGTACCAGGCCGTATCGATCAAGTCTTAGTGCGTAAAGGGGAAAATATCACCAAGGGGCAACTGGTTTTTACCCTGCATAGCCCAGAAATCGAAGCCAAGCTCGAACAAGCGAAAGCCGGTGAAAAAGCGGCAGGCGCCCTCGCTCAAGAAGCCGAAAAAGGAGCTCGTAGCCAACAGATTCAAGCAGCGAAAGACCAATGGCTAAAAGCCAAAGCCGCTGCAGATTTGATGGAGAAGACCTACCAACGCGTCAACAATCTGTATAACGATGGTGTTGTCGCAGAGCAAAAACGCGATGAAGCCATGACACAATGGCAAGCCGCTAAGTACACCGAAAGTGCAGCATTTCAAATGTATGAAATGGCAAAAGAAGGTGTCCGCGACGAAACCAAACTAGCAGCCGCTGAAAAAGCGCGCATGGCAGCCGGTGCTGTCGCAGAAGTAGAAGCGTACGCCAACGACACTCGTATCGAGAGCTGGTTTGACGGTGAAGTATCACAAGTGCTATTGCAAAGTGGTGAGCTTGCTCCTCAGGGCTTTCCTGTCGTCACGGTGATCGATACACAAGACGCTTGGGCGGTCCTGAATGTTCGAGAAGACCTATTAAAACACTTCCAAAAAGATCAAACGTTTTCAGCCTACCTACCTGCGCTGGACAAAAAGATCGAGTTTAAGGTGAGTCACATCGCTGTGATGGGTGATTTCGCGACATGGCGTGCAACCGATGCCTCCAAAGGGTTTGACCTGCGCACATTTGAAGTCGAAGCGCGTCCAGTAACGCCGGCACACGATCTGCGCATGGGCATGAGTTTAGTGGTTGAGCTGTAAAGGTTAGCCAATGAAACCACAATTCTCACAATTGCATGTGTTGAGACACGACAAATGGTTGTTGTCGTGTCTCACTTGGATCCCTATCCTGTTGGCACTGCTGATTTGGGGCGTGTTCTCAGCGGGCATCGCTCGAGATTTGCCTATCGGCGTGGTGGATAACGCACACAGCACACTCTCGAGAAAGCTAACTCACATGCTGGACGCGTCATCTACGATGAGTGTCGACTATCAGTTTAGCGATGTACTACAAGCCAAAAATGCCATGATCGAAGGAAAGGTTTATGCCTATGTCATCATTCCTGACCATTTCGATCGCGATATCTACCTACAACGCGCACCACAAGTCTCGGTGTTTTATAACAGTCAATACATATTAATTGGCCGGTTAATCAATTCAGCAGTCGTGCAAGCTCAAGGTTTCTTTAATGCAGGTCTTGAGACTGTGAAATCCTTGAGTCATGGCAATAGCACAGTACAGAGCGCTTTAGGTAATGCTGTCACTATTTCCACGCAAATCTCCCCTTTATTTAACCAAAACACCAACTATGCGCAGTTTTTGGTTTCTGCTGTCGTGCCCGCGATTTGGCAAATCATGATCGTTGTCTGTTCCATTCTTATTCTCGCCGCCAATTTGCGTGTCTATGCGAGAAAACCGGAACATCTTGATCGATGGCTTGGCAATCAACCATTCAAAGTCATCAGCAAAACACTCGCGGCTTATCTGCCCATCTTCCTCTTGCATGGTTTTGCTTTCCTATTTTGGTTCTATTTCATGCTTGATTGGCCATTCCAAGGCCATTTACTTCCAATCATGATCGCGCAGTTAGCCACCACCATCGCTTGTATGATCATGGGTGCATTCTTTTTCTTCATGACATTGGATGCAGCGCGAGCCATGAGTTTCGCCGGCGCATTTACCGCCCCGAGCTTCGCATTTATGGGCATTACTTTCCCAGTCTCAGACATGGGTTCATTGGCGCAATTCTGGCGTAGCTTACTGCCTATCAGTCACTACATCGAAGTCCAAGTCGCACAAGCCAGTTACGGGACGAGCGCGTTAACTTCACTCTCTCATTTGCTACCTATGGCCGGTTACGTACTGCCCGCCTTTTTGGCTGTGGTGCTGGCAAAACGCCATCTAAAGAAAACGGAGGCGACAAATGTCCCTGTTTGAGTTGTTCAAAGCGGAGATAAAAGCCCTTTTCACCAACCCGGTAGTGACACTCACTGTCTTTGGTGGTGTGGTTTTCTATTCGTTCCTATACCCTCTTCCGTACGCGAATCAAACCCCTAGGGAACAGACCATATCCGTCGTGAATCTCGACATGAGCGCCACGAGTCTCAAGCTGGAACGGATGGTCGATGCCACACCACAAGTGCATGTTGTCCGTCGCGACTATACGATTGAAGCGGCAAAACAAGCGTTCCTAGAGGGAAAAATCAGCGGCATATTGGTAATTCCAGAGCATTTTTATCGCGATTTGTTACTTGGGAAAAGCCCGACACTCTCCTACGCGGGCGACGCCTCTTACTTTTTGGTCTATGGCACGGTGGTTGAAGGTCTGGCTCAAACCGGAGGTACTTTAGCTGCGCAAGTGAAAGTATCCAAACTGGTCATGGATGGCGTACCCCTTTCGCTGGCAGCCAACCAATACAGTGCGGTAAAGCTAAATCTAAAACCGACCTTTAACCCAACCATGGGATACGTTGAGTATGTTGTGCCCGCTGTGTTTGTGCTGATCCTTCAGCAGACCTTAATCATGGCGGCGGGTTTGATGGTTGGCACACAAAAACATGGTCACGGATACTGGACTAGCCAACCTCGTTGGAAGCTGCTCTCTGTTAGAACTCTGGTATTGGTTGGTGTGTACTACCTTTTAAGTGCGTACTATTTTGGTGCCAGCTTTACCATGCATCAGGTCAACACTTTAGGCCACGCTACCCAGTTGTTGACGCTCTTGTTACCCTTCCTCATCGCATCGTGTTTGACTGGTTATTGGTTGGGTGAGCTACTGCCGCGACGAGAGCTTGTCACCCTAGTGGTGCTGATTAGCTCCATGCCACTGATCTTCTTAGCGGGTTTCATTTGGCCTGTAGAGATGATACCAACACCGCTGCTATGGCTGGCACAACTGAGCCCAAGCACCAATGCAATCAAAGGATTCTTAGCCCTCAATCAAATGGGCGCGAGTTGGCAACAAATCGCCAATTACTGGAGCGCCTTGTGGTTAGTGGCCGCATTTTGGTTGGTACTTTGTCTCTTCCAAACCGTTCAACAACGACGCGCAGATAGAAGACTGGCTTAACGGTCTAATACCCTATTATTGATATGCAAAAAGGCTCATTAATTTGAGCCTTTATCAATTATGAGACAGGTAAAGATCGAGTGACTTAACACTTCTCACAGTAAAAACTTCGATCCATTGAGAATATCTATAAGTTATAAACAACTCATAATGATAAGTAGAAGAGCGACCATTTTTTATGGAAAAGGATATCCATTCATCGATTAGTCGTTTTAGCCAACTTATTGATTCTCTCTACCAAGCTCCTGTTCATCCTCGTGGATTCGAACCGTTTCTAGAGCAAATGGTGGGCGAGTTTCGTTTGGCCGACGCAGTCTTTCATATTCAGTCAAACTACCGTGGAGAGCTGGTTTCAGGCTGGATGGCCGGCCCACAAATTGATGCTGTCATTGAGTACATAGAGCAAGATCTCGCGCGCGGCAATATCATTAACGACTTCATCGCCACAAACCCCATCGGGCGATTTTATTCTCTAAATAAACACATCGGTAGACAACACGACTTAACCCCGCAAGAACAGAAAGTCGAAGACTGGTTTGACCGCCACGGTTTTTGCGATGTTGCTACCGCTTTGATTGGCCATGCAGATGGCAACATTGCCTTCCTCAGTGTGCATCGAAATCAAAGTGAGTTGCCACTGGATGAAACCGAACTTTATCTATTGGAAAAGCTGGTCCCTCACATTCAACGTGCATTTTCGCTTTATCAGCAGTTCAAAACCTCACAGCAATACACTAATAATCTTACCCAAATCATCAGCCAGTTGCCTCATGCTGCGCTGCTTTATGACAGCAAAGGCGCTTACGTTGCCGCCAATCACAAAGCGAAAGATCTCATCGCGTTGCAGGAAAACGTTAAGCTGCTACCCAGTGAACTTAGCTTCTGTGACGCCACATTACGCCATGAGTTTCTGCTCAATGTTCAAGAAACCCTGCATCTTGTCAGAGTCAGAAATCACGATGCGTGTAAGGTGATGCATCTGTCTTCACAACGTGGTGGGCTAACGCTACTGTTTGTCGCAATCGGTTTGGAAGCGCAAACTATTCCACAAGGCTATCCTCTCTCCGCGGAATCCAATCAGCTTATGGAAGAAGGCATTGGCTGCATCATTTATCTCTACGATAGAGAAAAAAGTGCAACACTCAACCCGACTCTCCTCAAGCCAATCTTCAATTTTACCGATGCAGAAACCGAAGTTTGCCAATTGTTGGCGTTAGGCTACAGCCGAGATGAAATTGCTCAACTCAGTCACCGCTCTCCTCACACCATCAAAGATCACATCAAATCTATCTACAGTAAAACCGGTACGGGCAAACAATCTGATCTGATTGCCACCATTCTCACCAGCCCTGCACATACCCCCTAAATGGGGGATGTTTCATATTGACAAAATGAATTAATGTAGTTGCAGATATTCACTGTTTTTTAGCGTAGATGGCTGGAAATTGAGCAAGGATGGCTCATTTGAAGAACTCACATTTCGCTCTGGATATTGGGTTCTACTCTAAGTGGCTCCGGCACAGAGCCACTGAATTTTTTTCTTGCCATGAAAGAGATGTGAATGACGAATTTCCGCACCTTCGTATTGCTGCCGTACTCCATCATCAATGTGACATGGAAGACAAGTAGCCAAGCATAAAATAACACCGTCATTGGCTAGCGGAATAAACAAGGCCCAGCGTTACGCTGGGCCTTGTTGTCTCTGTTGGTATCAAAAAGAAAATTACTGTAATCCTAAATCTTGCGTAATAGTTCGAATTTGTTTCAAATCCATTTTGTACACTTCGATAAGCTGATCGATCTGGCTTAAACGTGACGACGCTTCATCTTGTTTGTCACACGCATCTGACTTAGCATCCCAGGATTTCCCAGCCAAATAGACTTCACATTCACTCTTAAGCTTGTCAAAAGCGGGCAACAAAGCCTCGCGCTCTTTTTCCAACTTCTCAAGATCTTGGCTAATCTCCATCTCACGACGAAACAGCTCTCGAGATCGCTCAAACATGTTCGCCTGCATATCCGCTTGGCGGTTGAGTTTTTCATTCTCAACTTGGGTAGAATCAATGCGAGACTGTTGCGTTTTCAATTGCCCTTCCAGAGCGATGTTAAGCTTTTCCATCTCTGTCAGCTGATTTTGCAACTTTTCGATTTCTGCCTGATGCTCTTTCTGACGAATTGCAAGTTCACTTTCCAACTTCGCATCCAGTTCTTTATCTAGCTCGGCTTCACGCGTTTGCAAATTTGCCACCAGCTTACTTCGATCATCAACGGTCGACTTATATTGCTGTTCTAACGTCTGGTAATTTGCTTCCCATTTCTTGGCAGTAAAATGTGAGCCGAGCAATCCACCAAAGGCCATGCCTAAAATGGCCGCAACCGCTATATAGACAACCGTTTTGTTATCACGCTCTTCAATCACGACCACATCATCTTGATCGTCATGATGATTATTTGACGATGTCACCACATTTCACTCCAATATGAATTACTAAGCTACTTAATCAGCTCGCTCGCAACCAGAACAATCGTATAGACGGCAAATATCCCTAGCAACGTCACAACAATCCCTTTCTGAATTTTTTCGTTGGTGCGATATCTCAGCAAAAAGTAAGCCAATACAATGAGAACCACAATTGCTATCAGTCTTATCATTCTTCATCCTTACCGAACAAAACCAATCTATTAGCCTTTGCATTGTACTCTATTTCTCGCAGTGAACACGTCAACTTCCGGTAGTTTTTTCTCGATTCGCGCAATAATTACTCAAACGATATTTTTGTTGATGACATCACAAAAGTTATTGGTTAGGATTCGCCTACAGATTGCCTGAATAGTTCAGGTAATTGTTCCGATGAAGGCTACAGGAGAGTGGTAATTAACCATATTTTAACATTTGGTTAGTCATACCCGCCGAAGAAGTAAATCTTTCAGGTGCAATATTCTTATTGGTTATATCAAAAGAATATGCGAGGACTGTAGTTGGAGGAACCTCTGGAGAGAACCGTTAAATCGGTCGCCGAAGGAGCAAGTCCTGCCCATGTGCAGGGTGAAACTCTCAGGCAAAAGGACAGAGGAGTGGAAAGTTATACCCCAACATGCACCTTGTCTTTTGTGGCTTGAGCTTTCAGCCGCAATGTTTTGCTTTGTTGGCCCATTTTAGATCCTCGATCTTTACCTTTCCCTCTTCTCCTTATTAGTTGTTTTATTAAGGGGAAATCATGAACGACCTTCAATCTTTACTACAAACTATCGATAGCTTTGTCTGGGGACCACCTTTGCTGATTCTTCTGGTCGGCACCGGAGTCTATTTCACATTTAGCCTAGGCTTAATTCAGTTTAAGCACCTACCGACTGCTCTTGCGATGGTGTTTAGTAAAGACAAATCCACACAACAGCAAGGTGATGTATCTAGCTTTGCCGCGTTGTGTACCGCCCTTTCTGCCACCATTGGTACAGGTAATATTGTTGGTGTGGCCACCGCAATTAAATTGGGTGGACCTGGCGCTCTTTTTTGGATGTGGCTCGCCGCTTTGTTTGGTATGGCGACCAAATACGCCGAGTGTTTGCTGGCGGTTAAATATCGCAAAGTAGACGATAAAGGCCAAATGGTGGGTGGCCCGATGTACTACCTTCAATACGGTGTTGGCTCGAAAGCATTGGCGATCATGTTTGCGATTTTTGCGCTAGGTGTTGCTTGTTTTGGTATCGGTACTTTCCCACAAGTTAACGCGATTTTAGATGCGAGTGAGATTTCACTGGGCGTATCACGAGAGATTTCTGCATCGGTACTGACTCTGCTTGTCGCGTTTGTCACATTAGGCGGCATTAAATCTATCGCAAGCGTCGCGGGTAAAGTGGTTCCGGCCATGGCACTCTTTTATGTGTTGGCGTGTTTGAGTGTCATCATCATGAACGCCGACCAATTGCTCAACGCGATTGAGTTAGTCTTGGTTTCGGCATTTACCTCCACAGCGGCCACTGGAGGCTTCTTGGGCGCTAGTATCATGTTGGCCATTCAATCGGGCATTGCTCGTGGTGTATTCTCGAACGAATCCGGTTTAGGAAGTGCGCCGATGGCAGCCGCAGCAGCCAAAACTGACTCTTGTGTGAAGCAAGGCTTAATCTCAATGACAGGCACCTTCTTCGACACTATCGTCATTTGTACAATGACCGGTCTTGCTCTTATTTTGACGGGGGCTTGGCAAAGTGATTTTGCTGGTGCCGCGATGACAACACATGCCTTTGCCGTGGGTTTACAAGCAGATACCTTAGGACCAATGTTGGTGTCAATTGGCCTGATGTTCTTTGCATTTACCACCATTTTGGGCTGGAACTATTACGGTGAGCGTTGCGTCGTGTTCCTACTTGGAACCAAAGCTATCCTACCTTACAAGATCATCTTTCTTGCATTGGTGGCTTCAGGCGCGTTTATGCAATTGGATATGATTTGGATCTTGGCCGACATCGTCAATGGTCTTATGGCCATTCCTAACCTCATTGGTTTGATCGCGTTGCGCCATGTGGTGATTGAAGAGACGAAGCTGTTTTTCAATCCCTCTTCTCAGTCAGACGACTTTGACGCCGTTAAAGCCTAATCGTTAAGTTCTAACACAAAAACGCCCGCTGTCACTTCGTGATTGCGGGCGTTTTTATTGTTCTTGTGGAAGAGACTCTCAAACACAACCTTGTCTGTTTAATCTCTTAGCCACTGCTCCACCTCAACGCCCTGCTTTTTAAAAAACGTCGGATGTTGCTGTTTAAATTGATCCGCTTTGATTTCATTAATAGGCCACTGTGCAAAGCTTTCGATAATGAAGCCATCTTCAAAGCCAAACTCCAAGGACTTCAATTTGTTCGCAACATGACGAAAGAGATAACCATCACCACTAGGCTCACACTTCAACGGGACGTGCATCATAGGCGCACCATTTACCGAAACCGAGACCCACTCACTAGAGCTCGCATTACACTTCGCGGCTTTAAATACATCAATTTCGAACTTGTTGTCCAACGTGGTTGAAACAAAAACCGCAATGTCATCTTCCAAATAGACTCGCCTCAATAGCAATTGTTTGGTGTCTTGAGTCCGAGTCTGTTGAATCCCATTGGAGAATGGCAGGAAATATGCCCAATGCCACTGCCAATCCATACCTTTCGACGCAAAATTTAACTGAGGCACCGTTTTCAAAGCGACAAAGGCAGCAAAGCCGCTTAGAAAGATGACCGACACCAAAGCAACACTGGTGAGTAAACGCATCAGACTGGCTTTTCAACCAAAAGTTTAATACCAAGAGCCACCAAAACGGCCCCTGTTGCGCCTTCCATCCATTTCATGAACTGCGCATTTTTCAAAAGATTTTTCGCTGAGTTCAACGCACCAGCCAACCCACATTGCCACACCATCGCTATGACGAAATGAATTCCCGCCATCGTCATTGATTGTAAAAGAGGCGAACCCTCTGGATTCACAAACTGTGGCAAAAAGGCCAAATAGAAGACCGCGGTTTTAGGATTGAGCACATTCGACAAAAAACCTTCTCTCAAAGAGCGTTTTGCATCGTAACTTTGCTGTGCCATCTGCGCAACGCTTAGCTCTGACCCACTCGTCATCAAAGACTTCAAGCTACTAAAGCCCAGCCAAATAAGGTAAGCCGCCCCGGTCATTTTCACCAGTTGAAACAGCTCCGCTGACTGCGCCAAAATGGCTGAAATCCCAATGGCAGAAAACAGTGCGTGCACAAACAAACCGCAGCAAATGCCTAAACTCGTCATGCAGCCATCTTGCAAACCAGCACGAGTCGTATTACGAATTACCAATGCCGTATCTAGCCCCGGAGTTAACGTTAAGATGGTAATGGCGATTAAAAAGGCTTCAAAATTTAAAATGTCCATATATTGTCTGAATTATGTTGGAAGTGTGAAGATCAATACTCTTTATTGATTCGTTACGCAAGCAAATCAAGGAACACGACGTGACCAGAGTGTTGTATAAAACAGATGAATTATGGAAAATGCACTTTTCGCTTTAAGTTATGAGATTTAAAGCGTTACAGGAACCCTAATCACTCAGCGAAAACGCGCACAACGTGATTAGGGAGATATGGAAAGAATAACGATAAAGAGACGTCACATGAGCGCATTTCAACAACTCCTAGACCACTCCCAGAAGGTCTCTCACTTTGAACATTTAAGTGCCATTGTAGGATGGGACCAAGCCGCAGTCATGCCATCTGGAGGCGCTGAAGCGCGCTCAAACGCAATGGCAGAGCTGTCAGTACACATCCACTCTCTAATGACCCAACCACAGCTTGGTGATCTGTTTGCCAAGGCAGAAGAAGAAAATCTCTCTGTCGAACAAAGCGCGATATTACGTGAAATGAAACGAGACTGGCAACAAGCAAACCTGCTGCCAGAATCCTTAGTGCAAGCGCAATCTCTGGCGGGTTCTAAGTGTGAGCACGCTTGGCGCACTCAGCGTGGCAACAACGATTGGCAAGG
This sequence comes from Vibrio sp. 03_296, assembly GCF_002265885.1. Classification (NCBI taxonomy): domain Bacteria; kingdom Pseudomonadati; phylum Pseudomonadota; class Gammaproteobacteria; order Vibrionales; family Vibrionaceae; genus Vibrio; species Vibrio sp. 03_296. Next base: position 3,629 of record NZ_NPKW01000147.1, on the reverse strand, counting down.
TTTTGAAAAAAACTGGGCAGAAGTGGTGACATTGTCGCGTGAAGAAGCGCAAATTCGTGCCGAAGCAAAAGGCGTATCGGCTTATGATGCCATGCTGGATATCTACGAACCTGGCACTACCACAGCGTCACTTGACCAATTATTCAGCGATGTAAAAACGTGGTTGCCATCGATGATTGATCAAGCGATCGAAAAGCAAGCATCCGGTCAGATCCAATTGCCTAATGGCCACTACCCAGCCGAAAAACAGAAAGCACTTGGCCTTGATGTGATGAAATTGCTTCAGTTTGATTTCGAACACGGGCGTCTCGATGAGAGCGTTCATCCTTTCTGTGGCGGCGTGCCTAGTGACGTGCGTATCACCACTCGATACGACGAAAAAGAGTTTGTGCAATCACTAATGGGTATTGTGCATGAAACGGGTCACGCTCGGTATGAGCAAGGTTTGCCCAAAGCGTTTGCAGGAACATCCGCAGGCCAAGCGCGCTCAATGGGAATTCATGAGTCACAATCACTGTTTTTCGAAATGCAATTGGGCCGCAGCCCTGCATTTGTTGATCATTTAGCACAACTCGCCACCAACTACTTCCAAGGTAACGAGTTCAACGCCGACAACCTTGCTAAAATCTATACTCGCGTAGAAAAAGGCTATATTCGTGTCGATGCCGACGAGCTGACGTACCCTGCGCACGTAATTTTGCGTTATGAAATCGAACGAGATTTGATGAATAGCGTGATTAAGCACACCGACGTGCCAGAGCTTTGGAACGAGAAAATGAAGTCCTATCTTGGCCTATCAACCGAGGGTAACTATAAAAATGGTTGTATGCAGGATATCCATTGGACCGATGGATCTTTCGGCTACTTCCCAAGTTATACCTTGGGTGCAATGTACGCCGCACAGTTCATGGCAGCGATGAAGCAAAGTGTTGATGTAGACAGCGTTGTTCGTTCTGGCGATTTGACCCCCATCTTCACGTGGCTATCAGACCATATTTGGAGCAAAGGCAGTTTGTTGACCACGGACGAACTTGTTAAGCAGGCAACCGGAGAAATACTCAATGCGAAGTTTTTCAAGCAACATTTGTTTGGACGTTACATAAACGGCTAACAACTCTCCAGCGCAGCCCTTTAGCTGCGCTGGAAAACTCGCTTAAACCATTGTTGGATCCGGCTCTAACCCCATCAATTGTCTCCCGAGAATCTGTGCACAAACATCGTAATCCGTGTAAGCGTGGGCGCCCGTCATGTGCGAATCGCGGAACAAACGTTGGCCTTCGTTATCGCTAAACCAAGCCATACCACCCATCGCTTCAAATAAGCGGTCGACAGCAGCGATACACATTTTCACTGCGTAAGCTTGGTTCGTACGCCAGTAAGTGAGCGTTTCGGCGTCTGGGTATTCTTTACGTTCACCGTGTTCTTTGTGATCGTTCCATGTTTTCTCAAGCAAAGCACGTGCTGCCGCAACTTGGTGAGTCGATTCAGCTAGACGCATCAACGCCGGTGTTGCAACACCAACATTGGCACCCGTGTAAGCACGAACGCGGTTTTTCTGCTTCTCGGCAAAGACCACCAACATACGCTCAGCGATGCCTAAGCTGATCGCTGCGAAGCCACAAGCAAAGTAAGGACGGTAAGGTGTGTAGAAAATGTCGCTGTCAGGATACAAATCGAAGCCTGCTGAGTGGCCTTCCATCATGCCTTTTGCCGTTTCGATGCGGTGCTCAGGGATAAATACGTTGTCCAATACCAGTGTTTTCGTACCGCTTGATTTCATGCCCGCAGCATACCAGTCATCAACGATCTTGTATTCGTGGCGTGGGACAACACCGAAACAGTAGATTTTGTTGCCTGCCTCATCAAAGCGGTTAAAGCCTAAAATCGCCCAGTCTGCATGGTCACAACCACTACTCCAACGCATGTCACCGTTGATGATTACACCGCCTTCGGTTTCTTCGATTTTGCCAAATGGCGCAATGCTTGAACTCGCTGTTGCTTCTGGGTTGCTGCCCCAGAATTCTTCTTGAGCTTGCTTAGAGAACATCGCCATCTGGTGGCTGTGAGTCGCTAGCAAACTCGCGCCCCATGCTGTACCGCCACACGCACCAGCCAGTGCTGCCACGCAATCAGTAAATTCAGGTAGAGAGATTTCCAAACCACCGTAAGCTTTTGGTTGGAACGCACGGAAAAAGCCGATTTCGCGTAGTAGACGGATGTTTTCTTCCGGTGGAGTGCGGTCTTGTTCAGCCTGTTGTGCGTTCTTTGCAATGGTTGGCAAGATAGCGTTTAACTTTTCAAGTAGAGGATTGTGCTGTTTCATCATCGATTCCTTTTGACGTAAACCCTGTTGTTGTTCTCATTGGGATGTAGGTTCATTATTGCCACACTCGATGTGATGTTAAATGGATGTTACCTATGTTTACTTGTACTTTTCGCAGATATAGATAACATATTAACTATTATTTGATATGCTTGAGTTCAAGGCAGAATAATAAGTAAGGACAGCACACATGGAACAAGTGGCAATACCTAACTTGGATATCGGAAAAGTCTACGATTCACGCTATGACGATAGTGACTTTCATATTGAGCGACTCGACAGTCTGGCGCTGTTTTTTGGTCGTAACATGCCCACCCATTATCACGATCGCTACTACCAACTTCATATTATTCTTGAAGGAACAACGCACGTATTGCTCGACCAGGCGCACTACTCGGAAACAGGTACGACGCTGTTTTTTACCCCACCGACGGTACCGCACTCTTTTGTCACCGACGACTACGCCAACGGTTATGTGATAACAGCTAGTCAACCGCTGGTTTGGCGTCTGCTCGACATTGAAATTGGCCGAAACGACGTTGCTTCAACCGCGTTGCAGCCGTTTTGTACCCGTTTGGAGAATCCGTCTAAACTAGTGTCGTTATTAGAGATGTTGTTGAGCGAGCAAGACAACACCGAGTTTATGAGTGATGTCGCCAATCAAGCACTATTGCAACTGGTGCTGATCGATGTGATGCGCCATGCCAACACTCAGCCAGTATCTACTATGTTTCGTAGTGCTGACGTCGCTATCTTTAACCGCTTTAACCAAATGATAGAAATCAATTACAAACAACACCTGACACTGCCAGAGTATGCAGAACAGTTGGGATTAACGACCGCGAGGCTTAACGACATCTGCCGTAAGATCAGTGGCTTATCGTCTAAGCGTTTGGTTGCTGAACGTGTGATGCAGGAAGCCAGACGCTTGCTGCTGCTTACACCGATGCCCGTCTCCCAAGTGGCTTACGAACTCGGCTATCAAGACCCTGCATACTTTGCGCGTTTTTTCAAAAAACAGGTAGGAGAAACCGCGTCTGACTTTCGAATCAACAAAAAAAGAGATAGCGACTAAGTCGTTATCTCAGATTGATGACGAACCCCGCTTTTTAAGTGGGGTTCTTTTTTGGAAGCGACCGTAGGTCGCGATCGTGATTTTTTTTTGTATATCGTGCGCAGAAGTTTCCATTCATTACACGGGTATACAGAAGCAAGTATCTGCCTTATTTCTGCCATATTTAAGCCCATTTTTCGTAGATAGTTCACCACCAACGCTATCTTCTTGATGTTTTGGGCTGCCGCTGCC